>NZ_JBFAIA010000164.1:0-18345 GCF_040654455.1 Nonomuraea sp. NPDC050691 | reverse complement strand
TCTGGCGCTCGTGCGCCGATCGAGGGTGGTGGGGGGACGCCTGCGGTCGGCGCTCGCGTGCCGGTCGGGGGCGGCGGGGGGACGCCAGCCGTCGGCGCTCGTGTGCCGGCCGGAGGCGGCGAGGGGGTGCCCGCCGCGCCCGTGGTGATCAGGAGCACCGACCTGGTGCGGGCCGTCGTGGACGACCTGCGGCGCGGGGTGCCGTCCCCGGTGATCGCGGCGCGGTTCCACCACGGGCTGGCCGGGGCGGTGGTGACGGCGGCCGGCCTGGTCGCCCGGGCCGCCGGGATCGGGACGGTGGCGCTGTCGGGCGGCGTGTTCGCCAACGAGCTGCTGCTCGGTGGCGTGGCCGACGGGCTGCGGGCCCGGGGGTTCCGGGTGCTGACGCATCGCCGGGTGCCCTGCAACGACGGTGGGATCAGCCTCGGCCAGGCAGCCGTGGCAGCCGCCGCCCCCTGACCCCGCCTTCGGAGCTGCCCCGGCTCACCCTGACCCAGCCTTCCGCGCTGCCCCGCCTCCCGCACTGACCCCGCCTCCCGCGCTGACCCGGCCTCACCCCTGACCCGTGGCCCGCCCCTGACGCGTCTTACCCTTGACGGGCCTTACCCCGCACGCGCCTCTCCTCCTGACCGGCCTCGTCTCGCCGGCCCCCGCCACACGCGGCGCCTGATGGGGCGCGCTGCCTGATGGGGGCGCGCGCTCAAGAGCGGGTGCACCCTGCGCGGGATTCCTCAGCAGGCGCGGGGACAGCGGGCGGGACCCGCCGTCCGTGTCAGCAGATGCGGGGGAGCGGGTCGCCCACGAGGAGGTCCACGATGCGCGTGCCGCCGAACGCGGTGCGCAGCAGGACCAGGCCGGGCGGGTCGTCCCGGACCGTGCCGATCACCGCCGCCCCCGCGCCGAGCGGGTGCCCACGCAGCACCTCGACCGCGCGGTCCGCGTGCTCCCCGTCCACCACCGCCACGAACCGGCCCTCGCACGCCACGTACAGCGGGTCGATGCCGAGCAGCTCGCACACGCCGGTCACCTCGGGACGCACGGGCAGCGCCTCCTCCTCCGCCACCACGCAGACGCCGGAGGCGCCGGCCACCTCGTTGAGGATGGTGGCGACCCCGCCGCGCGTGGCGTCGCGCAGCGCCCGCACCCCTCCCGGCGGCAGGGCGTCCAGCAGCGCGGCCACGATCCCGTGCAGCGGCGCCGTGTCGGAGACGATCGGCGCCTCGATGCCGAAGTCGCCGCGCGCCAGCATGATCGCGGCGCCGTGCTCCCCGATCGGCCCGGACACGATGACCGCGTCACCCGGCCGCGCCCGCGCGACCGACAGCTCCACGGGCCGCTCCAGGACCCCGACGCCCGCGGTCGTGACGTAACAGCCGTCGGCCTTGCCCCGCTGGACGACCTTGGTGTCGCCGGTGACGATCTCCACCCCGGCCGCGGCCGCCGCAGCCGCCATCGACGCGGCGATCCGCCGCAGGTCGGCGACGGGGAAGCCCTCCTCCAGGATGAAGCCCGCCGACAGGTACGCGGGGCGCGCCCCGCACATCGCCAGGTCGTTGACCGTGCCGTTGACCGCGAGGTCGCCGATGTCGCCGCCGGGGAAGAACAGCGGGGACACCACGAACGCGTCGGTGGTGAACGCGGTCCGCGCGCCGTCCAGCAGCAGCGTCGCCCCGTCCTCCAGGGGCGCGAGGCGCGGGTTGCGGAACGCCTCCAGGAAGACCGCCTGGATGAGCGTCTGCGTGGCCTTGCCGCCCGAGCCGTGGGCGAGCGTGATCCGCTCCTCCCTGACCACCGGCCGGCGCCGCCTGGCCCGCGCGATCCGGTCGAGCACCTGCTGCTCACGGTCACGCAGCGGCGTCCCGGGAGCGGGCGGCGCGTCCTCGTCGAGCGCTGCGTCGATGGGCTGCGCGTCCTCGTCGAGCGGTGCTCCGGTGGGCGGGGCGTCCTCGTCGAGCGAGCCCTCTGTCTCGGCGGTCACGAGCGGGTCGCCTCCCTCACCCGTTCACGGCTGAAGCGGCCGAAGTTGTAGTACGCGGCGCAGGCGCCCTCGGAGGACACCATGCACGTGCCGATGGGCGTCTCCGGCGTGCAGGCCGTCCCGAACACCTTGCACTCCCACGGCTTGAGCACGCCCTTGAGCACCTCGCCGCACTGGCACGCCTTCGGGTCGGCCACGCGCAGCCCGGGCAGCTCGAAGATCCGCTCGGCGTCGAAGGCCGCGTACGCGTCGGACAGCGCCATCGCCGAGTGCGAGATGAAGCCGAGCCCGCGCCACTCGAAGTGCGCCCGCATCCGCATCACCTGCCCGATGACGGCCATGGCCGTGCGGTTGCCCTCCCAGGGCACCACCCGCGCGTACTGGTTGGCCACCTCCGAGCGGCCCGCCGCGAGCTGACCGAGCAGCATGTGCACGGACTGCAGGATGTCCAGCGGCTCGAACCCCGCCACGACGAGCGGCTTGCCGTAGTCGCGGGCGATGAAGTCGTACGGCCGGCAGCCGATCACGGCCGAGACGTGGCCGGGGCCGATGAAGCCGTCGAGCCGCAGGTCGGGCGAGTCCAGGATGGCCTTGATCGCCGGGATGATGAGGACGTGGTTGCAAAAGACCGAGAAGTTGCGCACGCCCTCGGCGGCGGCCCGCAGCACGGTCATCGCCGTGGACGGCGCGGTGGTCTCGAACCCGATCGCCATGAACACGACCCGCCGGTCCGGGTTCTCCCTGGCGATCTTGAGGGCGTCCAGCGGCGAGTACACCATGCGGATGTCGGCGCCGGCGGCCTTGGCGTCGAGGAACGACCCGGTCCCGCCCGGCACCCGCATCATGTCGCCGAACGACGTCATGATCACGTCGGGCTGTGACGCGATGTGGATGGCGTCGTCGACCCGTCCCATCGGGATCACGCACACCGGGCAGCCGGGGCCGTGCACGAGCACGACCTGCTCCGGCAGCAGGTCCTCCAGCCCGTGCTTGTAGATCGTGTGGGTGTGCCCTCCGCACACCTCCATGAACGTGTACCGGCGGCCCGGCTCGCACCGGGCGGCGATGTCGGCGGCCAGCGCCCGCGCCCTGCCCGCGTCGCGGTACTCATCGACGAACCGCACGCGACCCCCTCACGTGATGTCCGACTGGCGCAGCGCGTCCAGTTCGTCGTCGTAGGCCGGGCCGAGGCCCTCCAGGTAGTCGAGCACCGCCTGCGCCTCCTCCTCGGAGATCTTCGACAGGGCGAACCCCACGTGGACCAGCACCCAGTCGCCGATCTTCAGGTCCTCCTCGGCGAGCAGGCCGACGTTGATCCGGCGGCGCACACCCGCGACGTCCACCACCGCGAGGTCGGCGTTGTCCTCGTCGGCGGCGACGAGCTCACCGGGGATGCCCAGGCACATCGGCCGGCTCCTCCCCGAACGTGATGGACTCCAGCACCAGCTCGTCGCCGCCGGTGACGTCCACGTCGTCGCTGCCGCAGGGCGGGCAGACCGCCAGCACGTCGAGCGACTCGCAGCGGGCGCCGCAGGCCCGGCAGGTGACGGTGACGGGCGTCACGACGAGATCGACGGCGGCGTCCTGCGCGGCGGTACCCGCCGAGGCGAGCGTGAAGGCCTGGTCGAACGCTTCCCCGACGACCGCGTGGCGGACGCCCACACGCACCCGCGCGCCGCTGATCCGCCTGCCCCCGGCCCGCTGCTCCAGCAGCTCGACCAGGCCCTCGCACATTCCGATCTCGTGCATACGGCACTACATCCGTTTCATCGTGATGTACCGGTGAATTTCCGGCCATTGGCGGACGACGACCGCGCTTACCGTGGCTATCGCGATCAGTGCCGCAAGGTGTCTCTTTCTCATGTCATGTCACCTCCTTCCGGATGCGGAGGCCGGGAAGCGGGCCCGGCGTTTTCCGCAATCATGTCCATCACCAGACGGACGGCATGGCCGGCCGCCTCCCGCACGGGCGCGCTCAGCTCCACCAGCACGTCCTCGTCCGCCTCGCCGGACGGCGCGACGGCGGGCTCGCAGCACACAACGACCACCCGGCCGGGCAGCCGCCCGAGCTCCGCGGCCAGGCGGAGCACCTTGACCGGATCCATGCCGTGCCCCTCCACCTGCGGGCCCTCCACCTGCGGGCCCTCCGCCTCCGCGGCCTCCCGGGCCGTGTCGCCGCCGGGGCCGCCTTCGGACAGGTCCGGCTCCAGGACCGTCAGCGTGCCGGGCGCCTCGCCGCGGGGCGCGGCGTCCACGAGGATCGCGAGGTCGTAGTCCCGCTGCAGGGCGTAGGCCAGGTCCATGCCGCGGATGCCGAAGTCCACCACGTCCACGCCGCCCGGCCGCGGGAGCGCGGAGAGCCGGCGGACCACCTCGACGCCGAACCCGTCGTCGCCGAAGAAGACGTTGCCGATGCCCGCGACCAGGATCCGCGTGGGCGGGGCCGCCTCGGCCCGCTCGTCCAGCGGCTCGATCTCGTCGGCCGCGTAGAAGAAGCGGTGCCCGGGCATCCGCGCCTCGCCGAGGTCGCGGCCCGGGTCGTCGTCGAGCGTGACCGCGACGTGGAAGGCGCCCTCGTCGTCCTGCTCGACGGACTCGACGACGGCGACCCGGCCGTCCAGGACCAGATCCATGATGTCGGCCCGCTTCAGGGGGGAGGGGCGCAACCGGACCCGGCTGCCCGCGCGCACGGCCCGTCCGGCGACCGTCACCACGCCGGGGCCGCGCCGCTCCATCCGCGACCAGAACCCCATGCCCAGCATGCGGTCACCGCCCGGATCCGGCCGCGTCGCGCCGTCCCTGCCGTCGCGCACGTCGCCGTCCCGGCCATGGCCCGGGCCGCCGCCCCTGCTGTCGCGCACGTCGCCGTCCGTGCCGCCGTCCCGGCCATGGCCCAGGCCGCCGTCCGGGGCTGCACCGCCCCCCGGGCCGCCGTTCACGTCGCCTCCGGGCGGACGACGCCGTGCAGGCGCATGAGCTGCTCCGACGTGAGCCCGTCGCAGCGCTCCAGGATCTCCCGGCCGCGCGGGTCGCCCTCGCGGATCTCCCGCTTCTCCTCCTCGCTGAGCGCCAGCACGCTCAGCGTCAGGAGCTGGTCGATCTCCGTCGCGTCGAACAGGTCGCCCGGGCTCTCCGGCGAGATGCGCGGGTGGTCGTACAGGATGATCGGCGCCGACAGCATCGTGTGCCGCTCGCCCTCCTCGCCGATGAGGACCGGCCAGGCGCCGAGGCTGCGGCAGCCCTCCGCGTGCCCGCGCAGCTCCTCGGGCGGGTCCATGAGCGACACGAACCGTCCGTCCCGGGCGTGCAGCGCGCTGTGCGCCGACACCAGCGTGCGCCGCATCAGGTCGGTACGGGTGCCGCCGGGCCACGGGGTCGTGTTGACCACGTCGGCCGTCAGCCGGTAGAGGCCGGGCTCCAGCCGCTCCGCAGTCACCTCGACGTGCCCGCGCAGCCCCTCCCAGCGCCGCACCACCGCGCCCGCCGGGCCCGCCGCGTCCCCGGCGCACTCCGGCAGCGGCTCGGTCTCCTGGCCGGCGGGCACCTCGATCGCGGTCCGGACGGGCCGCCGCGCCAGCTCCTCCAGAGCCAGGCCGCACGCCGCCGCCTCCCGCTCGACCGCCTCCTCCCGGGGCAGCACGCGCACGCCCCCGGCGACCAGCTCCGGCACGGGCTCCGGCACGCCGTCCCGCAGCAGCGCCGGCTCGCGGACCACCACGTGCAGGAACCGCACCCGCACGTCCACGCTCGCCCCGGGATCCGCCTCCACGAGGCACTGGGTCCGCATGAGCCACGGGTGGCCGTCGTGCTCGCGTCCGTAGGGCTCGGGGTGGACGCCGCCGATCGTCCAGCGGTGCCGGTTCTTCAGCGCCGACTGCCGGTACGGCCACAGCAGGTAGCCCTCGTACAGCACGGCCCGCGCGATCCGCCGCACCTGGTCCAGGGGCGGCTGCTCGTCATCGTCGTCCATCGGCTCCCGCCTTGAGCAGCGACTCGACCACGTCGTCCCAGCCCGGCAGGGCGTTGCGGGTCCGGTAGGCGTGCAGCCGGTCGAACGTGTCACGGCCCAGCCGCAGCCACGCCGCGCCCGGGAAGTAGCGGTCCATGAGGTCCCGCCAGGTGGCGGCCGGCATGCGGAAGCCGGCCTCGGTGTCCCACGGGATCCTCGTGGCCCGCAGCATGCCGCCGGCCAGGGAGAACACCGTGCCGCTGAAGAGGAACTCCAGCGGGATCTCGCCGTCGCGCACGCCGTCGAGGTACTTGGCGGCGGCCACGTCGAAGTCGTAGGTGCAGGGCACCCGGAGCAGCGCGGTCGTCTCGCCGGTGAAGGCCGGCACCTGCGTGACGATCTGCGCCCACAGCAGGCTGGCCGGTCTGCGTGCCCAGAGCTCGGGCGGCCCGAACAGGTCCGCGAGCCGTTCACGGGACGCCTCGTCGTAGCTCCGGCGCGTGACCGCGATGCGGAGCTGCGTCTCCAGGACGACCGAGCGCACCTCCGCCCCGTCCGCGCCGGAGACGCGCAGCGCGAACTCCAGCGTCGGCACGGCCGCGAACTCGGCGGCCTGGACGCCCTCGACCGTGACGCGCAGGGCCGGGACGCCGCCGGCCGCCGGGTCCTGCGGCGTCGTCGTGTCCCGCGAGGCCGCCGGACCTCGCGGCGCTGTCATGTCCGGCACGGCTAGGCGGGGGAGAGGTTCGGCATGCCGGGCAGGATGGGGTCGCGGTCCGCGGCGTTGATGCCGGTGGAGCGCGCGGCGGTCGAGCGGCCGTCGATCAGGTGCCCGACCTGGCTCTCGTAGTGGCCGACGGAGTTGCCCTCGTTGACGCCCCCGACGTGCGAAGGCGTGTCGGGGCGCACCTGGGGCCGTCCGGTCCTGATCTGCGTTTCGCTCGTGCTGGTCATCGCGCTCCCCCTCGGATGTGCGTCGGGTGTCCGGCCGGGGTCGTCGACCTCCGGCGCAGCTCGGTGAAGAAGTCGCCGACCGCGTCCCAGACCCGCGGGCCGCCGGCGAGCCCCTTCCAGTGGGTACGGAGAAGGCCGACCAGGCGGTAGCAGTCGTCCACCGGCACGATCCAGTGCTCCGCGGCGCCGCCGGTCCGGTTGACGAGCAGGGCCTCGACGTCCGGCGTCAGCCGCCGCAGCACGGGGTTGGCCTCCTCCAGCCGCCGCCACAGTGACGGCTCCAGCGGCGACTCCACCGGGCCGCCGGGGCTCGGGTAGAACAGCGCGGTGCGCCGTGCCGCCGCGTCGTGGAAGAGGAACGCCATCCGGACCGGGATGCCCAGCTCGGCCCACGTGTCGTCGTCCAGGACGAAGCCGTCGAGGAGCCACCGGCGGTCCGGCACCAGCAGGTAGCGCCCGCCGCCGGGCTCCCCCTCCCCGGGATCGGACCGGTCGAACAGCACGGAGCAGGCACGGCAGGCGCACCGCAGCTCGCGGGCCGCCAGATCGAGCAGGTGCCGGTGCGGCCCGTCGAGAGGCGTGGCGCACAGCTCGCACCACTCGCGCGACTCCGGCGCTTCCACGACCCCCACCCCGGCGATCTCCCCGCCGGCGATCCCCACCCCGGCGGCGGCCCCCACCCCGGCGATCTCCGCGCGCTGAGAGGGCGAGGGCCGCGACGGGGCGGCGCCCGCGCGGGTGATGAGCCGGCGCAGCGCGCTCCCCGAGACCCGCGGCGCGGCTCCGGTCCGGGGCCGGGGCCCGCCGGTCGGAGCGCTCATCGCGGCCACCTCACGCCCGCGTCCCCGGCGCCCGCAGCAGGCTCTCCACGGGGATCACCACGGGCTCGGGCGCGGCCGGGGGCTCCTCCTCGACCAGCACCCGCTCGAACTCGGGCGCCGCGTCCCGCACCGCCTGCTCCACGGCCGAGCGCGCCCGCGCCGCCGTGGAGCCGCATCCGCCCTTCGCCCGGGGAGCCGGGCGCAGCCGCAGCCGCACCAGGTCGTCCTCGACCGAGACGATCTCCGCCTCCGCGCCGCCGAGCCGGTCCCGGGCCCCCTCCAGCGCGTGGCGGATGCGGGTGGGCGCGTCCAGCGGGTGCAGGCCGTGCAGCAGGAGCAGATGCGCGACCAGGTCGTCGGCGGCGATCCGCTCCGGCAGGCCGCCGCCGGCCGCCGCGGCCACGGCCATCACCCGCGCGAGCGCCTCGCCGTACAGGTCGAGCAGCGCCTCGGCGAGCTCGACGGCCCGCGGGTCGGTCCCGCTCTCGAGCAGTTCCTCGACGCGGCGCACCCGCTCGGTCACCTCGTGGTCGTCCATCGCGGCTCAGCCCGTGACGCTCGTGCCGAGGGTGGGGGAGTGGACCTGCCGCAGCACCTTGCCGCCGCCGACGTACATGTGCACGCCGCACGGCAGGCACGGGTCGAAGCTGCGGACGGTCCGCATGATGTCGATGCCCTTGAAGTTCTCGGGGCCGTTCTCCTCGAAGATGGGCAGGCCCTGCACCGCGTCCTCGTACGGCCCCGGAGTGCCGTAGATGTCGCGCGGGCTGGCGTTCCACGGCGTGGGCGGGTACGGGTGGTAGTTGGCGATCTTCCCGTTCCGGATGACCATGTGGTGCGACAGGACGCCCCGCACGGCCTCGTGGAAGCCGCAGCCGATCGCCTCGTCCGGCACGTCGAAGTCGGTGAAGACCTTGGTGCGCCCGGCCCTGACCTCGTTGAGGGCCTGGTCGACGAAGTGGAAGGCCAGCGCGGCGGCGTAGGCGACGAAGTACATGCGGGCCCGGTTGCGCTCGATCGTGTTGGCCCACTTCGGCACGTGCCACTCCAGCCGCATCTCCGGCATGGAGCCGGACTTGGGCAGGTTGATCTCGACGCTGTGCCCGGTGGCGCGGACGCCGCCCTCGTCGACCAGCCCGGCCAGCGCCGTGGTCCACAGCCGGGCCAGCGGCCCGCCGCCGGTGTCGAGCGCCAGGTGGTCGCCGGTGCGCCGGTCGTACCAGCGGGGGCTCATCACCCAGCTGTAGTTGCCGCGCTCCAGGTCGCGTTTCTGCGGCTTGGGCAGGGTCGTCTGGTTCCACGGGTGGCGCTGGTCCACGGGGTTGCCGAGGGGGTCGTGCGTGACGAACTTCTCCTCGTTCTGCCAGTCGTCGTAGTACGAGCTGCCGAGCAGGATACGGATGCCGAGGTTGATGTCGACGAGGCTCGTGGTGATCAGCTCGCCGTCCACCACGATGCCGGGCGTGACGAACATGGCCCGGCCCCACTCCTCCATGTGCCGGTAGTCGTAGTCGCAGACGTTCGGCTCCTGGAAGGCGCCCCAGCAGCCGAGCAGGACCCGCCGCCGGCCGACCTCCTCGTAGCCGGGCAGCGCCTGGTAGAAGAAGTCGAAGACGTCGTCGTTCATCGGGACGGCCCGCTTGACGAAGTCGAGCGCCCGCACCAGCCGCACCAGGTAGTCGGTGAACACCTGGGGCGTGGCGACCGTGCCGACGCCGCCCGGGTAGATGGTCGACGGGTGGACGTGCCGGCCCTCCATGAGGCAGCACATCTCCCGGGTGAGCCGGCTGACCTGCAGCGCCTCCTTGTACATAGCGCCGGTGAACGGGTTGAAGGCGCGCATGATGTCGGCGATGGTCCGGTAGCCGTGGAGGTGGCCGCGGGGCGCCTCGGTGGTCTCGGCGCGCCGCAGCATGCTCGGGTTGGTCTCCTTGACCATCTGCTCGCAGTAGTCGACGAAAACCAGGTTGTCCTGGAACAGGGTGTGGTCGAACATGTACTCGGCGGCCTCGCCGAGGTTGATGATCCAGTCGGCGAGCGGCGGGGGCTTGATGCCGTACGCCATGTTCTGCGCGTAGACCGAGCAGACCGCGTGGTTGTCACCGCAGATGCCGCAGATGCGGCTGGTGATGAAGTGCGCGTCGCGCGGGTCCTTGCCCTTCATGAACACGCTGTAGCCGCGGAACAGGGACGAGGTGCTCTTGCACTCCACGACCTGCCGGTTCTCAAAGTCGATCTTGGTGTAGATGCCCAGGTTGCCGATGATCCTGGTGATCGGGTCCCATGACATGTCCACCAGCTGGCGGGTCTCCTGGGCCTGCTCTGCCTTGGTCGTCACCTCGACGATCCCCCTTCTAGCCCCGCCACCGGGGGTCGTACCCGCTGGTCAGCTTGTCCTCGTTGTGACGCCACTTCGGCTCTTTGTTGACCGTCTTGTTGGTGATGGCCCGCAGCCGGCGGATCATCCCGCCGTAGACGCCGGCCGTTCCGGCGGAGACGGACGCGCCGGGCGGCTGGTCCATGAACGGCATGAACTTGTCCGGGAAGCCGGGCATCGTGCAGCCGATGCAGATGCCGCCCACGTTGGGGCAGCCGCCGATCCCGTCCATCCAGCCGCGCTTGGTGACGTTGCAGTTGACGACCGGCCCCCAGCAGCCGATCTTGACCTGGCACTTGGGCGAGTTGTAGTCGCGGGCGAAGTCGCCCTGCTCGTAGTAGCCCGCCCGGTCGCAGCCCTCGTGGACCGTCTTGCCGAACAGCCACGTCGGCCGGAGCTGCCGGTCGAGCGGGATCATCGGCGCGAGCCCCGCCGCCTGGTACAGCAGCCAGGTCAGGGTCTCCATGAAGTTGTCCGGCTGCACCGGGCAGCCCGGCACGTTGACGATGGGCAGGCCGCCCGCGGAGCGGAAGTCCGCGCCCAGGTAGTCGCCCAGCCCCATGCACCCGGTCGGGTTGCCCGCCATGGCGTGGATGCCGCCGTAGGTGGCGCACGTGCCGATGGCGACCACGGCCCACGCCCCCGGGGCGAGCCGGTCGATCCACTGGTTGACCGTGATGGGCTGCCCGGTGGCCGGGTCGTTGCCCATGGACGTCCAGTAGCCGTCGCCGTTGATCTTCTCGTTCGGGATGGAGCCCTCCACGACGAAGATGTACGGCCCGAGCCGGCCGGCGGCGGCCTCGTGGAAGGCGGCCATGAACGCGCTGCCGGTCTCCGGGGCCAGCACCTTGTTGTGCAGGTGGACCTTGGGCAGTCCCGGTACGAGCCCGAGGAGGACGTCCTCGATGCTCGGCAGCGAGGCGGCCGTGATCGACACGGTGTCGCCGTCGCAGCTCATGCCCTCGGAGGTCCACAGGATGTGCACCTCGTCCACCGCGGCGTCCGGTTCGGTTGTGGTCATGGCCCCGAGCCCCCTGTCGGCCTGGCGTCACCGATCAGTGTCCGTATGGTCACTGTCTGTAGTGCTGTACCGCGTGCGGGGGCGTGGCAAACCATGACACCGATCGCGAACCGGCTCGTACGGCTCCGTCGGACGTGACGGTGCGCTACCCGCGGGTGGTGGCGACCGGCGCGATCCTGGTCCGGCGGGGGAGCAGGGGGCCGTCGGCCGAACGGGCCGCCCAGAGCGCGACGGCGATGTAGAGGATCTGCTCGGGGATGCGCACCCAGAGCGGCGTCGCGGGGCCGCCCTGGAACGGCACGCCGGCCAGCGCCGCGTACACGTTGGCCGGGAGCAGCAGCACGAAGAGCAGCGCGAGGGCGACACCCGCCGCCCGGCGCGTCGCAGCCACGACCAGTCCGGCGGCGCCGAGCAGCTCCAGGACCCCCGTCGCGTACACCATGAGGCTCGGGAACGGGACGAACGGCGGCACCATCGCGACCAGGTCGGCGTGGGTGGGCATGACCGTGACCCCCGCCGGTGCGAAGTGGGCGCTCGCGGTGACGACCAGCAGCAACGCGAGGGGGTGCGCGCCGCTGACGGGCCAGCTCGCGAACCGGCGCACGCCGAGCGCGCCCAGTCCGCGCAGACCGGCCGTGGTGGCCAGGAGCAGGATGACGAGGCCGAACATGGGACTCCTTTAGATAGTTACGCTATCTGATTTATGGATAGCGTAACTATCCAACGAGGTGCTGTCCACGGTCCATTCCGGGAGCGGGAGGAATATCACCATTGACGCCGTCCGAAACCGGCCCCTACGTTCGGCTGGAAGGATCGAGACAGGCAGGTCACATGGACGACACGCAGAACGTACGGCCCGGCGGGCGGCTCAAGGTGGAGACGCACGGGCTCGACGTGATCGGCGACGCCGACCGCAAGGGACGCCCGCGCCAGCTCTTCTGGCCCTGGTTCGGGGCCAACGTCTCGGTCCTCGGGCTGAGTTACGGCTCCTTCGCGCTCGGCTTCGGGGTCTCGTTCTGGCAGGCCCTCGTGGCGGGCGCCGTCGGCATCGTCTTCTCCTTCCTGCTGTGCGGGTTCGTCGCCGTGGCGGGCAAGCGCGGCTCGGCGCCGACGATGGTGCTGAGCCGGGCGGCGTTCGGCGTGCGCGGCAACCGGCTGCCCTCGGCGATCTCCTGGATGCTCACGGTCGGCTGGGAGACGGCGCTCACCGCCCTGGCCACGCTGGCCGCCGCGACCGTCTTCGAGCGCCTCGGCTGGGGCGGCGGCACCTCCACCAAGGTGATCGCGCTCGTCGTGGTGACCGCGCTGGTCATCGCCGCCGGCGTCATGGGCTTCGACGTCATCATGCGCCTGCAGACCGTCATCACCGTGGTGACCGGCGTGCTGACCGTGATGTACGCCGTCCTCGTGCTGCCCGAGATCCACTGGGACGCGGTGCGGGCGATTCCCTCGGGCCCGGCGCAGAGCTTCGTCGGCACCCTCGTGTTCATGGTGACCGGGTTCGGGCTGGGCTGGGTCAACGCCGCCGCCGACTACTCCCGCTACCTGCCGCGCCGCTCGTCGAGCGCGGGCGTGGTGGGCTGGACGACGTTCGGCGGGTCGCTGGCGCCGCTCGTGCTGCTCGTGTTCGGCCTGCTGCTGGCCGGCTCGTCCCCGGACCTCGACAAGGCCGTCGCCGGCGACCCGATCGGGGCGCTGACCACGGTCCTGCCCACGTGGTTCCTCATCCCGTTCGCGGTGGTGGCGGTGCTGGGCCTGGTCGGCGGCGCGGTGCTCGACATCTACTCCTCCGGCCTCGCGCTGCTCGCGGCCGGCCTGCGGGCGCCGCGCTACGTCGCCGCGCTGATCGACGGCGCGCTGATGGTCGCGGGCACCGTGTACATCGTGTTCGTCGCCGACGACTTCCTCACCCCGTTCATGGCGTTCCTCATCACGCTCGGCATCCCGATCGCCGCCTGGTGCGGCGTCATGCTGGCCGACCTGGCGCTGCGCCGCCGCGACTACGACGAGGCCGACCTGTACCGCCCGTCAGGCCGGTACGGCGACGTGCCGCTGCTGCCCATCGCGATCGTCGTCGCCGCCACCCTCGTCGGCTGGGGCCTGGTCACCAACGGCACCGAGCAGTGGCTGGCCTGGCAGGGCTACCTGCTCGGCCCCCTCGGGCTGGGCGGCCGGCAGGGCGACTGGGCCTACGCCAACCTGGGCGTGCTGGCCGCGCTGGCGGTCTCCTTCGCCGCCACCCTCGTGCTCGGCCGGTCCCGGGTACGCGCCCAGGAGAGCGCCCCGGCCTCGCCCGGCACCGCCGAGGAGGCCCGGGCATGATGGCCGGAGCGCCCGCGTTCCGCGACCGGGAGCCGTGGCTCGCGGTCATCGACATGCAGCGCGTCTTCGGCGAACCGGACAGCGACTGGTTCGCCCCGCGCTTCGCCGAGACCGTCGAGCCGATCAGGCGGCTGGTACGGGCCTTCGCCCCCCGGGTCACGTTCACCCGTTTCGTCGCGCCCGAGACCCCGGCCGGAGCCTGGGCCGACTACTACGAGCGCTGGCCGTTCGCCCTGCAACCCCCCGGCTCCCGCGCGTACGGGCTCGTCGACGCCTTCGCCGCCGACGCCGGGCCGACGCTGGACGCCACGACGTTCGGCAAGTGGACGCCCGAGCTGGCCGCCCGGGTCGGCCAGGACGGCCGGCTCATCCTGGCGGGGGTGTCCACCGACTGCTGCGTGATCTCCACGGCGCTGGCCGCCGCCGACGCCGGCGTCGAGGTGGTCGTCGCCGCCGACGCGTGCGCCGGCGCGGACGACGCGAGCCACGCGCGGGCCCTGGACCTCATGCGGTTGTACGAGCCGCTGATCCGGGTCCTCACCGTGTCCCAGATCCTCGCCGGGCATCCCTAGGAACGGTCATCACCGGCAGGAACCGAACACCTGGGTCACCACGAGCGCGTGGTCGGAGGTGACGCCCGGCCGCGCCGTGCCGTGCCGCACCGAGATGCCCGTCTCGGCCATCTGCGCGTTGAGGATGGCGGCCCGATGCGACGGGCTGCCCATCCACCAGGTCACCGCCGCCTTCGGCGTCGCGCCGCCCGTCCCCCAGCCCTGGTAGACGTTCTCCAGCACCTGCCAGGTGCCCGACGGGCAGTACCCGGCCGCCCTCACGCGCTCGCCGGGGCCGCTCCCGGTGCGCGGGTTGACGTGGAAGTTCGCCCCGTCCACCCACCACTTGATCTGCTTGGCGGCCTTGGTGTGGGCGTCGGCCGCGTTGAACAGCCGCAGCGTCTCCCGCAGGGCGGGCAGGCCGCGCGCCGTGCGCTCGGCGTTGACCAGGCAGCGCACCGCGCTGGTGGCGAACGCCTCGTTCAGCGTGACGGCCGCCTGGACCCGGCTGTTGCTCCAGTCGGGGTTGTGGCTGCGATACCACTGCGGCGTCCTGACGGTGTCGTCGGTGAACGCGCAGGCCGCCCCCGCCGCCCGTGTCACGTGGGACGTCGCGTGCGCGGGGGCGGAGGGCAGCAGGGCGGCCAGCGCCAGGGCGGACGTGGCCGCCACCGCGGCGAGCCTTCTCGTAACCGTGGGGATCATGGGGATGCGCTCCTCGCAGTCGGACCTCGCTTCCCCTCAGACGGTGCGCGACGGCGGGCCGGCGCGCATGAGTAGTCCCTCCCTACTCAGACGCCCGTACCTCTTCAGACGCCCGTACGCGAGGCCGCCCCGCGGAAGGGCATGTGCTCGCCCTCCACGTACGCCGGGAACGGCTGGTAGACGTTCACGCCGGGCCGCCCGCGCAGGAGCAGCGCGGAGACGAACGGCTGCTGCTCGCTCGTGATCCTGGTCGAGGTCGGGATGTAGCGGATGGTCAGGCCGCACCGGCGCCTGGGGGAGGTGTTGGCGTTGGAGCCGTGCAGGATGTTCGGGTGGTGCACCTCCACGTCGCCCGGCGACAGCACCAGGTCCACCGCCCGCGACTCGTCCACCGTCACCGCGCTCTCCGAGCCGAGCACGTTGTCCACGTCGTCGCGTTCCCGCAGCGCGTACAGCTCCTCCTTGTGCGAGCCGGGGACCACGCGCACGCAGCCGTTCTCCGGCGTGGACTCGTCCACGGCCAGCCACAGCGTGACGACGCGCATCGGCTCCAGCGGCCAGTACGCCCCGTCCTGATGCCACAGGACCGGCATGCCGGACAGGGGAGGCTTGCTGATGTAGTGCGAGGCGAACAGGGCGATGTCGGGGCCGACGAACAGCTCGGCGATGTCCAGGAGGCGGTCGTCGCCGACCAGCCGCACCCAGAACGGGTCTCCGGCCACCAGCTCGGTGGCCAGGTCCTCGCCGAGCCGGTCGGGGTGTTTGGCCTGGAGCCAGGCGACGTGGTCGCTCGCCTCGGCGATCAGCTCCGGGTCGATGACGTCACGGAAGATCGTGTAGCCGTCGCGGTCGTACTCCTCGAGGATCCGATCGGCGTCCATGATCACGATGCGCTCCTTGCTGCGGGGGACCGGGAGAGAAGGCGTCGATCCGGATTCTTCGGCCTTCCTGCCGGGAGTTACTAGTACTCACCTCTCCACAACTATTAATTTCCTGACATGCCGACCATTCTGCGGTGGGTCGAGTTCGCGGTCGGGCTGCCGTACCACGCGGCGCTGGTGCCGGTCACCGGTGGCCGCCGCGACCGGCCGGAGCCGCACAGCCACGCCGACTTCCACGAGCTGGTCTTCGTGACCGCGGGCGCCGGCGTGCAGCGGGTCGGCGACAGCGAGATGCCGCTGCGCGCCGGCGACGTGGTGCTCGTCAGGCCGCACGACCGCCACGAGTTCGCGGGGACCGCCACCGGCGGGATGCGCTTCGTCAACATCGCCTTTCCCAGCGAACGCTGGCGCGCCTTCGCCGACCTGGCCGGGCTGGCGGGCACGGCGGACTGGGACCGGCTCGCCCTGCCCCTGGCCGCGGCGGCGGACCCCGACGGGCCGGTCGCGGCGGAGTTCGCCCGCGTGCTGGCCGCCTACTCCGGCACCCCCCGCGTGCTCGACCTGGTGCGGCTCTGGACGGTGGTCGTCCCCCTCCTGGAGCGGGCCGCCGGCGGAGCCGTGGACCGGCGGCCGGGCTGGCTGGTGGCGGCGTGCGTCGCGATGAGCCGCGAGGACAACCTGCGCGAGGGGCTGCCCCGGCTCCTGGAGACGGCCGCCGTCAGCCCCGGGCACCTGGCCCGCTCGATGCGCGCCCACTACGGTTGCACACCCGTCGCGTTCGTCGTCCGGCGCCGGCTGGAGCACGCCGCGCTGCTGCTGACCACGACGACGGAGGGCATCGGGCGCATCGCCCAGCGCTGCGGCTTCTCCGGCCAGTCGTACTTCGGCCGGCTCTTCCGCGAGACGTACGGCATGGCGCCCCGCGACTACCGGGAGGCCACGCGGCGGGCGGTGGTCCCCGCGGCTCTGGACACTCCAGACATCAAGTGATTATATGACTTTCACTTCGGCGAAAGTCCTTCCGTGAACCGGCACGCGCGCGCCTGACACGCCCTCTCGGCATCCGATCCGCTCCCACGATCGAAGTTCAGCCCCCCACGATCGAACAGGAGGCCGGGCATGATCCGGTCGCATTCCCCGCGCACGGCCGCCCTCTGCGCCGCCGCCCTCTCCCTGGCCCTCGCCGCCTGCTCCTCCGGCACCTCCGGCGGCGGCCCCCCCCAGGGGGGCGGGGAGACGGAGCTCAGGCTCTACAACGACAAAGGCGCCTGGAGCACGTACTTCGAGCAGATGGGCGCCCTGTCCCAGCAGCAGATCGGGCTGTCGATGAAGCCGGTCGGCTACACCGACGAGCCGACCTACCAGGCGTTCATCAAGGCGTCGTTCCGCACCGATGTGAAACCCGACCTGTTCACCTGGACGACCGGCGGCCGGCTGACCGAGATCGTCGCCCAGCGGCAGGTGGCGGACACGACCGCGCTCTGGCAGGAGGCCGTCGAGAACGGCGACCTCTCGGCCGACCTGGCGAAGTACTACACCGTGGGCGGCAAGCAGTACTGCGTGCCGCTCAACGCCGCGTACTGGGGCATGTTCTACAACAAGAAGGTCTTCGACACGTACGGCCTGAAGCCGCCCGCGACCTGGGACGAGCTCATCGGGATCGCCGGCACGCTGAAGAAGAACGGCGTGACCGCTTTCTACCACACCTCGGTGCTGTTCTCCTTCGTCTGGTTCGAGCAGCTCCTCGCCGGCACCGACCCCGACCTGTACGACCGCCTGTCCACCGGCCAGGCCAAGTACACCGATCCGGGCGTGGTCGAGGTGATGAAGCGGTGGAAGTCGATGATCGACGCCGGCTACTTCAACAACCCGGGCGACAAGACCGACCCGGCTGACGTCCTCAAGACCGGCAAGACCGCGATGGTGTCGCTCGGCACGTGGTTCAACACGAGCATGACGCAGCGCAGCATGAAGGCGGGCGCCGACTACGGCTTCTTCACGATCCCGAACGTCAACCCCGCCCTGCCCAAAACCTCGATGATCTTCGAGAGCGGGCCGCTGTGCTCGCTGGCCAAGGCGCCCGACCCGCAGGCCAGCGAGAAGTTCCTGAAGTGGTGGGTGACGCCCGCCGCGCAGGAGAAGTGGGCCACCGCCCGGGGCGACGTCTCGGCCAACCCCAAGGTCGCCGTCACCGACCAGGCGATCGCCGAGGTCGGCAAGGCCGCGGGCAGCGGGACGTACCGCCTGGTCAACCGCTACTTCGAGGCCGCGCCGCCGCCCGTGCTCACCGCCGCGCTGGACGGCTTCGGCGCGTTCGTCGTCAAGCCGGACGGCTACCCGAAGATCCTCGAGGACATCCAGCGCGCCGCCGACGAGTACTGGAGCACGCACCGGCCGGGGAGCTGAGTCCCCCACGCCGGTGCCGGCCGGATGCGCGGCGACCATCGAGACGGTGCGCGACCGCGTGGCCGCCGCGCTCGCGGACGTGCTCGCGCGGGCCCGGAGCGCGGGCACCGTGTGGCGCCTGCTCCGCAAGGGCATCGACGCCTGACCCGCCAGGCGCGGGCGTCCGGCGGACCGGGCTCGGCGCGGAGTCTCAGACGCGGAGCAGGGTGACGATTCCCGCTCCGACCAGGGCCGCCGCCCACATGCGGTCCACGTTGAACCACGCGCGCCGCAGGACGGCCAGCCCCGCCACCTCGTAGACGAGCACCGCCACCACGCCGGCGGCCGTGAACATCCCGAGCGTGTGCCAGAGCGCCACGCCCAGGCCCCCGGCGACGGCG
>NZ_JBFAIA010000163.1:0-18363 GCF_040654455.1 Nonomuraea sp. NPDC050691 | reverse complement strand
CACCGGTCCACACCTCCCATGACGGGGTCGATAGAGGCCACCGCGGCGATGACGTCGGCGACCTGGCCGCCAGCACCAGGCCCGACACCCACGTGGCCGTCGCCGCCGCGCCGAGCCCGGGGTCCAGCCGGGTCTCCAGCACGCCCAGCGCCCCGATGACCGGCCCGAACACCAGCGGTATCAGGCGGGGGTCGCGCAGCCGTCTCATCGTCATGGCCACCGATCGTAACCAGGCCGCCCGCCCGGCGGCTCCGCCGGACGGCGGACCCGCTCCGCCGGCCGGGTCCGCCATGAGGGGGACCCGGCCCCGCCGCCGTCCGCCGGAACGCCGAGAGGCGACGGTGCGAAACGGCGGACGCGCCGCGCACCGCCCGGACCCGACAGTGGTCCACGTCAACGAGACGCCACCCCTCACCGGAGGAACGACATGACTCCCCTCTCCCCCACCGCGGACGCCACCGGTCCCGTGAACAGTCCCGTGAACGGCACCGTGAACGGCCCCATGAACGGCAGCGCCGTCGCGCCCGGCGACACCGGCCGGCCGGCCCGCGTCCTGCGGCGCACCGCCGCCGGCGCCCTCGTCGCCGGGCCCGCGCTCATGCTCGCCGGGATGATGACCTGCCCGCCGCAGGCGTCGGACTCTGCCGCCGACTACATCACCTCGCTGGCCCGCGACACGTTCCTGACCGAGCTGTCGGCCATGCTGCTGCACTACGGCCTGATCGCGGGGGCCCTCGGCGCCCTGGCCGTGCCGGGCCTGGTGCGCGGCCGCAAGGGCGCCTGGCCCACCCTGTTCGGCGCCCTGGCCGCCGCGATCGGCCTGCTGAACGTCTCCGGCGCCGTACGGGACGACTGGTGGCGGATGGTCACCGGCCGGCAGCTTCCGCTCGACGTGGCCGTCCGCATCTCCGACACGGTCGACGGCTCGGCCTTCATGCCGCTGTGGAGCGGCACCGAGATGCTCGCCTTCCTCGGGCTGCTGGCGCTGTCGGCCGGGCTGGCCCGGGCGGGGGTCGTCGGCTGGTGGCTGACCGCCGTCTACCTCGCCGCGTTCGTCGCGATGATGTTCATCCCCGTCCAGCTCACCTATGTGATCGGCTCCGCGTTCACCCTGCTGTTCCTGCCGCTGGCGGTCGCCGGCGTCCGGCTGTTCCAGCGCGATCGCGCCACCGCGTGACGCTCATGAGGAGGGGCGGCCCGCTCGCCGGCGCGAGCCGGCCGCTTGGACCCTCGACGAGAAGCCCGCATGATCCCGCCGTGCGCCGATCCGGGGTACTCTGCCGGACGTGCGGCGAATGATCATCTCCCGGAGAGTGTGGCTCGCCCTCGCGGCGACCGCGGTCGCGGCGGCGATCGTCCTGATCGTCCATGCCCGCCGCCGCCCGGCGCTCCACACCCCCGTACGGCACGAGGAGGCGCCCGCCAGGACCGAGACCCCCGCGTGGCCGCCCGCGGAGCAGTGGCCCCCGGCCCCGGTCCTCGGCACGCCCACCGCCGGCGATCTCGCCCGTTACGCCAAGCCCGCCAGGATCCCGAAGATCCTCCAGGGCGGCGGCCACGACCGCCCCGCCAGGGAGCCCCTGGACGAGGCCACCCGCCGCCACCTGACCCGCTGGGCCGCCGCCGGCCTCGCGCTCTGCCTGCTCGCCGCCGGCGGCCAGCTCCTCGAATTCACGGTCTTCGCCAAGGACCAGCCGGACGTGTACCTGACCGAGGCCCGGTTCGGGGCCTGCGACTCGGCCCCCTGCCTGTCAGCCGAGCCGGAAGGCGCCCCGTACGACCCGAGCGAGCCCGCCCCGGGGCCCTGGGCGGTTCCCGACCCGGACTGCCACCCGCCGAGCCGCACCCTCCCGGTGCGCGCGCCGGACGCGAAGGCGACCCGGGCGGTCCACCGGCAGTGGCGGCGCATCGAGCGATGGCTGGAGACCAACGCCCCCAGGAGCCGCCGGACGCTCGCCGGGCCCGCCGAGCCCGCCGCCGTAGCGGCGGTCGAGGCCCGGATGGGCCGGCGCTTCCCCGACGACCTGCGCGCCTCGCTCCTGCGGCACGACGGGACGCTCGCGGTGAAGGACACCTGGGGCTTCGGCTTCCTGGGCCATGTCACCGTGAGCGCCCAGGAGATGCTCGACACCTGGCGCGGCCTGTGCGACATCGACGACGAGGACTACGGCGGCACGAAGTCCGACCCGCGCTCCGAATGGTGGGACGGGCGCATGCTCCCCATCGGTTACGACGGCGTGGGCAACCACCTGGTGGTCGACTCCGTGAAGCGCGACGTCGGCGAGACCGACCACGAGGGCAGCATGAGCTTCGCCCCCGGCGGTGTCCGCATCCGCTCGTACCACGCCCTGCTGAAGGCCGTCGCCGACGCCCTGGAACAGGGCGGCTCCATCGGCTACCTGAAGCCCGAGGCCGTCGCCGGCCAGCTTGAATGGACCGTGCGCTGAGCTCACCGAGCGCCTTTACCATGTAGATTCGCCGGTACGCCGAGTGCGCGCGTGATAACGATTGGCTGTGAAACCGGTCGCGCGATATGACGGCCTTACACCCGCCGTGGAACGCTACATCCCTGCACCTACCGAGGATCGGATGGGGGCCAGGTGGCATCAGCTTTCCCCGCGCCGGCGGCAGACCGGCCTTCCGGGTGGAGGCCGCTCATGGCGGCGGCGGTCATGGCAGCGGTGCTCGCGGTGGCGAGCTGCTCCCCCGGAGACACCACCGGCGGCACCACCGGCGACGCGAGGCCGACCGCGCAGGAGTCCACCCCACCGGCCGCGGAGGGCCCGATCGCGAAGCCGCCGCCCGTGGACGCCGGCTGGCCGCGCTGGGGCTTCACCCACACCGGGGTCAGCGCCAACAACATCAGCCCCGGCTTCGAACGGACGGTGGCCACGGCGCTGGCCGCCACCCCCATGCTGCAGAACCAGCACATCATGGGCTTCGGCGCGCTCAACCCCGAGCCCCGCCGCGGCGAGTACTTCTGGGAGGACCTCGACAGCCGGCTCACCCTGATGAGGGAGTCGGGCGGCACCCCGGTCCTCACGCTGTGCTGCGCACCCGACTGGATGAAGGGCGGCCCCGAGGGCCCCACCGAGGAGTCGGCCTGGAAGGAGCACCTGGAGGACGCCCCGTACCCGGAGCACTACGACGACTTCGCCCGGCTGGCCGCCACCGTCGCCACCCGCTACACCGACGTCAAGTACTTCATGGTCTGGAACGAGCTCAAGGGCTTCTGGAAGGACCACTCCAAGCCGGCCGACTTCAAGGGCTACACCGAGCTCTACAACAAGGTGTACACGGCGGTCAAAGCGGCCCGGCCGGACGCCAAGGTCGGCGGCCCGTACATCGGCTTCGACAGCGACAACGAGGGCACGTCCGAGCTGCGCGGCCCCTGGGGGGTGGTCAACCAGAACGCCCTCGACGCCTTCGCATACTGGTTCAAGAACAAGAAGGGCGCCGACTTCGTCGTCGTGGACGGCGCCTCCCCCACCGAGACCCACGAGCTGCGGCCGGACGCGTTCGGCGCCCTGGGCAAGTTCGGCGCGGTCACCGCGTGGCTGCGCGAGCGGACCGGCGACCTGCCCGTCTGGTGGTCGGAGTGGTACTTCGTGCCGGAGAACGGCACCACGTGGGACGAGCCCAAGCGCCTCGCGGTCCAGGCCGTCTCGATGATGGAGTTCGCCCGCAGCGGCGTCGCCACCGCCCTGTACTGGAACCCGCAGGCCAAGGACGGCGCCTGCGTGGGCTGCATGTGGGCTCCCCGCACGGGCGAGATGCGGCCCAGCGGGACGCTCGTGACCGAGTTCACCCGCTGGTTCCCGGCCGGGGCCGAACTGGAGGCCGTCACCTCCTCCGACCCCCGGATCCGGGTGCTGGCGCAGCCGCGCGAGCTGCTCATGGTCAACACCGCCGACAAGCCGGTCTCCGCGACCGTGGACGGCCGGCAGGTCACCCTCCAGCCGTACGAGATCAAGTGGAGCGGCCGCTGACGCGGGGCGTGCCCGGCGCCGGTGAGCGGCAGGCCGGCATCGCGAGGACTTAGGGTGCCAGTCATGAACGCAGAGGTGGGTCAGCGCCGTTACGACTCGCTGCGCCGCACGGCTCAGGCGCTGGAGACGCGGGCCGAGATCGCCCGCGCCGCGCGCCGGCTCTTCGTCGAGCGGGGGTGGGCCGCGACGACCGTCCGCGACGTGGCGCGCGAGCCCGGGAGGATCCCGCGCGGCAGCTGACCGCGATGACCGGGTTCGACCGGCGCCTGTACGAGCGCGCCGGAGACGTCATCGTCCTGCTGCGCGAGGCCGGCCGTACCGAGCCGGAGCTGGCGACGGTCTACCGTGACGGCCGCGAGCGGGCCGACGAGATCCGCGCGACGGTGTTCTCCTCGTGGCCCGCGGGCGTCCTGCGGCCGGGCCTGGACGTGCCGGCCGCCCTCGACGTCTACGCGGGCCTGTGCAGCGTCGACGTCTACGTCACCCTCACCGCCGAGCGCGGCTGGCCGCCCGGCCGGGTGGAGCGGTGGTGGAGCGAGGTGCTGGTCCGGGAGCTGCTGAGCTGAGCGTCCGGGTCCGGGTCGGTTTCCGCCTTCCGCCGGGGGGAAGCACCAGGAGTGCCGGGTCGCGTTCACGACCTGGCAGGACCTGCAGCTGACTGACGGGAGCGTGCAGCGTGGAGGTCACCGGCATCTTCTCCGCCCTCATCATCGGGCTCATCATCGGAATCGTCGGGCGGCTCGTCGTACCGGGACGCCAGAACATCCCCATCTGGCTCACCATCGTGATCGGCATCGTGGCGGCGCTCATCGGCACCGCCATCGCCGGCGCGCTCGGCGTCGCCGCCACCAAGGGGATCGACTGGCTCGAACTGGTCATCCAGGTCGTGCTCGCCGCCCTGGGCGTGGCCCTCGCCGCGGGACTGTACGCCAAACGTCACCCCTCATAACGGCGCCCCGCCGCTGGATCGGCCCGTCACGCGCTGACGTCCCGGACGGCCCCTGGACCCTGACGCGGTGGCCGCGCCGGAAACGGTGCGCGGCCGGCCAGAGCCGGACGGCGGCGCGGGTGATCGTGTCGGCGGTGGTCGAGGCCGGCCCAGCGCGGGTCGCCGGCGTGGTGGGCGAGGATGTCCTGGATGTACGCGGAGCGCCGGCCGACGGCGGCGACGTCGGCCCGGCTCAGCGGCAGCGTGGACAGCGCCCGCCGCACCCTTCGCGCCTGGAACGGCTGGCGGGGCATCGCCCAGCGGCGTTCCTGGACGGCGACCAGCGCGCCCCAGGCGAACGGCGTCTCCAGCGACAGCCCGTCCTCGCGGAGGAACTCCAGCGTCAGGGCCGACCTGGCGCAGCGGGTCGAAGTCGCCGCCGGAGCCGAAACCGCCGCGGGTGCTCTGGGCCAGCACCTGGTACCCGCGTTCGGCCAGCGGCCTGACCATCGCCTGGACGAGCACCCCGCGCCTGCCGTACGGGCAGCGGATCAGCGCGGTCGGCAGCGCCTCTCGGAGTCCCGGCAGCAATGGAGCAGAATCCAACGAACCCGCCTCTGCGCTGGGGTTATTTGAGTTGAAGGAACACCTGACGATCTTTGCTACTACGGTTCGTACTGGTTTCGGTGCGGTCGTGGAGGTTGGTGGGCGTTGGCGGTTCAGTCTTCTCCGATGAGCAGATGGAGCGGCTTCGGTCGTATCCGGACATCGGCAGGGAGGAGTTGATTAGGTTCTTCACGTTGACACGAAAGGATCTAGGGTTCATCGACAACTTAAGCCGGGGCGGGGGCCGGGTTCGGCGGCGCGCTTGGGGTTGGCAGTGCAGCTGTGCACGTTGCCGTGGTTGGGGTTCGTGCCGGATGACATCTGGTCGGTGCCGAAGGCGGTGGTGCAGCGGCTGGCGAACCAGCTTGCGGTGTTTCCTGGGGCGCTGGAGCATGACACGCCGTCGCTGCTGTTCCCTCAGGCGGCCGAGCATCTGATCAGCTCGAAGGTGGTCCGGCCCGGTGTGGTCATGTTGATGAAGATGGTCGGATCGGCGCGTAACGCGGCGGGGGCGTTGACATCGGAGAAAGTCGATCATCTCTTGACCGGGCCGATGCGGGCGAATCCAGATCGGCTGCTGGTGCACGATCCGGAGATCGGAACGACGCGGCTGGCGTGGCTGACGACGCCCGCAGTGGAGGCGACACCGATAACGGTGCAGGGCCGGCCAAGGCCCGCAAGAGCAGAAACGACACCGCGTTCCGGCACTACTGGGAGATCTGCACCATCCTCGCGTTGCGCGGCGGCCTGCGGTCGGGGGATGTGTTCGTGCCAGGCTAGCGCCGCTACGCCGACCCCGGCACCTACCTGTTCACCCCCGAGCAGTGGGAGGCCAAACGGGCGGAGTGCTGCCTGCCACCTGGTCCGCAAACCCGCCGACGCGGCCGAGGCGATCGAGCAGGTCAAGGACGAACTCCACCAGGCCCTGGAGGAGCTGGAGGAGACCCTCGCAAGCAGTGCGCCAGGTGACGTCGGCGCGGTCCGCTTGGACGAGGCCGGACGACTGGTCATCCCGCCGCTATCGGCCGAGGACATCCCGGCCGAGGCCAAGGAACTGCGGGACGAGTTGTCGAGCATGCTGCCGTCCGTGCCGATCGCTTCGCTGCTGATCGAGCTGGACGCCCGCACGCACTTCCTGGACTGCTTCACCCACGCCGGTGGCCGCAAGTCGAAGCTGTCGGTGGAGCAGAAGCGCAACATTCTGGCCGTCCTGATCGCTGGGGCCACCGACCTGGGGCTGACCCGAATGTCGGAAGCGTGTGGGGTGTCCTATGACACGCTCGCCTGGACGCAGGAGTGGCATGTGCGGGAGGAGACACTCCGCGAGGCGAACACCATCCTGGTCAACCACCACTATCAACTGGAGCAGGCCAAGAAGTTCGGTGGCGGCACCATGTCATCATCGGACGGACAGCGGTTCCCCGTCCGCGGCAAGTCGCTGACCGCCCGGGACATGACCATCCACGGCGGCCGGGGCCTGTCGACCTACACCCACGTGTCCGACCAGTGGTCGACGTAGGGCACGAAGCAGATCGTGCCGACCTCCCGCGAGGGCCACTACACCCTGGACGAGCTGCTGGGCAATGAGACCGATCTGCCGATCCACGAGCACGCGACCGATACTCATGGCGCCACGCTGGTCAACTTCGGGTTGTTCGACCTGGTCGGTAAGGTCCTCACCCCCAGGATGCGCGATCCAGGCAGGATCACCATGCTCCGGGTGGACACCCCGGCGGCGACGAACGCGCTCTACCCGCACGCCGGGCCGCTGCTGGCCGACCGGTGTAAGGCTGGCCTGGCCAGAGGCCGTCCGTCAACAAATGTGACAGTAAGCCCGGCTCACCGAGCTGCTCCTGTTCGGAGGCCAAGAGCGCGGCTGCGCGAATGTCGGCGTGGTTCAGGTGAGGTCGAGGCGGGCCAGCTCCCGGCGTGACCGGATGCCGAGCTTGCGGTAGGCCCGATAAAGGTGGTGCTCCACCGTGCGCGGGCTAAGGAACAGGTGAGCGGCGATCTCCCGGCTTGTGCTCCCGTCCCTGGCCAGGCGTACGACTTGGAGTTCTTGGGGCGTGAGCCGTTCCAGCGGGTCGGCGGCCGTCGGCCGGGCGGTCAGGACGGACTCTCCCGTCGCCTTCAGCTCCGCCTCCGCTCGCGCCCGCCACGGCGCGGCCCGCAACCGCTCGAAGGTCTTCAGCGCCGACCGCAGCGGGGTGCGGGCGTCGGTGCTGCGCCGGGCCCGGCGCAGCCACTCGCCATACACCAGCTCGGTGCGCGCCTGCTCGAAAGGCCGGTCCGCGCGCCGGTGCGCCGCCAGGGCCCCCAGGTAGTCGTCCTCGTCGTCACTCAACAGCGCGCGGCAGCGGGCACTGACCGCCTCGGCCCATGGCTGTCTCCCGGCGCGCGCCCAGGCTTCCAGGCGGCGCAGGGGCTCCTCCGCCCGTTCGGGCTCGCCCAGCCGCACGGCCGCCTCGACCTGCTCGGCTCCGGCTGTGACCAGATTCGTCAGGTGGCGCAGCGGTCCTCGCGCCGCGGCTTCGAGCCGCTCCAGCACTCGGTCGTAGCGTCCGAGCCCCAGGTCGAGCAGGCAGAGCGCGGCCAGGCCGGTCATGCCACCGGCATCCGGCTGGTCACCGGCGAGCCGGACGCAGCGTTGCTCGTCGCCCTCGATCGCCGCCGCTCTGGCCAGCACCGAGTGCAGCCGCGGCACGCGCTGGTGCATCCCGGTGTGGCGGGCCAGCTCGACGGCCTCCGCGATGCACGTCTCGGCGTCACGGTGTCTGCCGGCCTGCACGTGCACTCCGGCCAGATCCTGCAGCACCTGCGGCAGCGCTCCCACCAGGCTCTGCCGGCGCAACCGCGCCACCTCGGCGCCGGCCAGGGCGACGGCCGCGTCGTCGTCGGCCATGACCATCGCGCAGAAGGCAGCCCACCGGATGGTGGCGCCCTCCAGCAGAG
The DNA here is from genome assembly GCF_040654455.1 of Nonomuraea sp. NPDC050691. Taxonomy (NCBI): domain Bacteria; kingdom Bacillati; phylum Actinomycetota; class Actinomycetes; order Streptosporangiales; family Streptosporangiaceae; genus Nonomuraea; species Nonomuraea sp. NPDC050691. Next base: position 9,888 of record NZ_JBFAIA010000163.1, on the reverse strand, counting down.
TGCCCGGCGCCTGGCCGGTGACGTCGGGCAGGGTGTCCGCGACGAACTGTGCCAGGAGCGGCAGGCCGCGCGCGTAGTCGTCGTCGACCAGGTGCGCCAGCCCCTGGATCATCGGATCCTGTGTGCCCATGGCGGTCAGCCGTGCGGCCGCGCCCCGGATCACCTCCGCCTCGCCGCAGAGCCAGGCGTACCCGGCCGCCGTGCGCAGCATGGGCACGGCGGCCACTGGGTCGGCAGGGGGGCACCGTTCCATCAGGAGCCGGGCGGCCGACCGGCCCTGTCCCCGCTCGAACTCCACCGCCGCTCGTATCTCGGTCAGCGTGGCGAGGGACGTGGGATCGTCCAGCAGGTCCTCGGCCTGGCCGACGAGTCCGGCGGCGTGCTCGGCGTGACCGGACGACAGCGCCAGCGCCGCCGCCTGGCCCAGCCGGGCGGCCCGGTCGCGCGGGCGCGGGGTGTAGGTCGCGGCCTGCTCCCACAGCCCGGCGGCGGCGGCGAAGGCGGCCCGGCCGCGAGCCCGTTCGGCGGCGCGCGTCAACGCCACCGCCAGGTCCTCGTCAGGTGACGTCGTGGCCGCGGCCCGGTGCCGGATCCGGCAGTCGTCGTCGGTGGCCGCGTCCGCCAGCGCCCGGTGCACGGCGATCCGCCGCGCCAGCGGCGCGCCCTGGTAGGCGGCGGTGCGGATCAGAGGATGGCGGAAGGCGATGGCCGCAGCACTCACCTCGACCAGTCCGGCCTTCTCGGCCTCCGCCAGGTCTTCCGGTCCGACTCCGAGCGCGTCCGCGGCGCTCAGCAGCATCGGCAGGTCGCCACGGCCCTCGGCGGCGATCATCAGCATCATGAGACGGGTCTTGTCGGGCAGCAGGGCGATGCGTGAGCGGAAGGACGCGAGCACCCGGTCGGCGATCGGGATCGGGCCGGCCGCCGCGTGGTAGCGCCTCCGTTCACAGGAGAATTCGATCAGCGCCAGCGGGTTCCCCTCGGACTCGGCGATCACCTGCTCCCGTGCCGCGGGGGTCAGGCCTCGGTGGGCCAGGACGCGTTCCGCGTCCTCCTGCGACAGCCGCGACGGGCGGATCTCGGGCAGACCGGCGGCGGCGAAGCCCTCCTCCCGCGCGGCGAACAGCAGCGCCACCTTCTCCTCCGTCAGACGGCGGGCGGCGAACAGCAGTGCGTCGGCGGTGGCGTGGTCGAGCCAGTGCGCGTCGTCGACCAGGCAGAGCAGCGGCCCGTCGTCGGCGAGATGGGCCAGCAGGGTCATCACGGCCAGCCCGGACAGGAACCTGTCCCGCGCGCCCGAGCCGCCCGAGCCGAGCACCGCCCGCAGGGCGTCCGCCTGTGTCCCGGGCAGCGCATCGAGGTGTGCCTGGACCGGCCAGAGCAATTGGACGAGCCCGGCGAAGGCGAGATCCGCCTCCGTCTCGACGCCGGTGACCCGCAGGACGCGCACCCTGATGCCGGTGCAGTACTCGGCGGCCCAGTCGAGCAACGCCGATTTGCCGATGCCGGGCTCGCCGCGCAGGACGAGGCCGCCGCTGCGGCCGCCACGCGCGGCCTCCACGAGGTCCTCGATCGCGGCCTGCTCGCCCGCCCTGCCATACAGCAACCGACCATGCCTTTCGTGCGGGGATACGTACGGCTGTGCCGTCCGGGATACGTACGCGATCCCAGTAGTCCCGTACCGAAACCTTACCGATTCGGCCCGTAAACGCTCGTTCATACCCTCGTGGCAACGAACACGACCCCGTGACGAGGAGGATGACGTGAACGAGCTTCTCACGCCGGTGACCATCGGCGAGCTGGATCTTCCCAACCGCCTGATCATGGCGCCCATGACGCGCAACCGGGCACGGGACGGGCTCGTCGGTGAGCTGACCGCCGAGTACTACGCCCAGCGCGCCGCCGCCGGTCTGATCATCACCGAGGGCACCCAGCCATGCGTGATCGGCCAGGGCTACATCGACACCCCCGGCTTGCACACGCCGGAGCAGATGGCCGCCTGGCGGCTGGTCACCGACGCGGTGCACCGGCGAGGCGGCCGCATCGCGGTCCAGATCATGCACTCCGGGCGGATCGGCCATCCCTGCCTGTATCCCGGAGGGGAGCTTCCCCTCGCTCCGTCGGCGATCTGCTCCGGAGAGCGGCTCTACACCCACGAAGGGTTGCTGGATTGCCCGACGCCGCGGGAGATGACGCTGGCCGACATCGACCAGGCCATCGAGGAGTTCGCATCCGCGGCCCGGCTGGCGATGGACGCCGGCTTCGACGCGGTCGAACTGCACGGCGCCAGCGGCTACCTGATCCACCAGTTCCTGTCGGACAACACCAACCGGCGCACCGACGCCTACGGCGGTTCGGTGGCCGGGCGCATCAGGTTCGCCGTGGAGGTCGTGCAGGCCGTCACCGACGTGATCGGGCCTGGCCGCACCGGCATCCGGATCTCACCCGGCATCACCTACAACGGCATGAACGAAAGCGACACGGAGCTCCTCTACACGGAGCTGGCCCGCGCGCTCGCACCGTACGACCTGGCGTACCTGCACGTCTCGGAGAACGACACCCGCGACGTGACCAAGCTCATCCGCGCCGAGTGGGAGGGCCCGCTCGTCCTCAACCCGCACCCGTGGCGCGCCGAGGAGCCGGCGAACCCCGCGGACGGGATCGAGGCACTGCGCTCCGGCCTGGCCGACGCGATCTCCTTCGGCCGGCTGTGGCTGGCCAACCCCGACCTGCCCGCCAGGATCGCGGCGGGCGGACCGTACACCGAAGCCGACCCGAGGACCTTCTACGGCGGCGACCACCGCGGCTACACCGACTATCCGGTGCTGTCCGCGAGCGGGGAGGACAGATGAGCAGCTCATCCCACGCCCCCTCCACCCACGCCGGAGCGCCCGATCAGCTCGGAACTCCGGACCGCGGGGTTCCGGCAGCCTGGCTGGCGCTGTTGGCGGGACCGCTCTCCTTCGGGATCGCCGGCCCCAGCCTCATCCTGCCGGACGCCGCCCGCGACCTCGGACTGACTCTGGGCGCCGTGACCTGGATCGTCACCGCCTTCGGCTGGGCCATCGCGATCGGCACCCCCTTGATGGCGGGCTTGCAGAGCCACCAGGGCGTACGCCGGGCCCTGCTCACCTGTGCCGCGCTGGTCGCCCTGGGCGCAGTGCTCGTGGTGAGCGTGCCCTCACTGCCGTCGCTCGTGCTCGGCAGCGCGGCTCAAGGGCTCGGCACTGCCGGGTTCACCACGATCGCCATGAGCCTCACCCGCTCGGCGCGCTCCATGGGACTCGTCACGGCCTCGCTGGCGACGGTCGGTTCCACCGCGCCGCTGATCGCCGACCTGGCCGCAGAGCTGCTGTCCTGGCAGGCGGGCCTGGCCCTGCCCGCCCTGAGCCTGCTCGCCGTTCCCGGCGTGCTGCGCCACCGACCCGCCGACCCGGCGCCGGACGCACCCTTCGACCCGGTGGGGGCGGTGCTGCTGACGGCATTGGTCACCGCGCTGGTGTTCGTGCCCCACTCATGGCCGGTCGCGGGGACGGCCGCCGTGGCCGCCGGTGGGCTGCTGGCGCTGCACCTACGGTCTGGGCGCGACGGATTCGTGCCCGCCTCGATCGTCCGCGCTCCGGTGTTCCTCCTGACGTCCGGACTGGCGTTCCTGCTGGCCGCGACCAACTTCGGCATGATCTATCTGCTGCCCGCCCTGCTCGCCGGACAGACGGACTGGACCAGCGGCCAGGTGGGAGCCGCCATCCTGTGGCCGCTGATGTTCGGCGGGTTGGCCTCCTACGGGATGATCGCCGCCACCGCGAAAGCGCCGGTGAAGGCCGTTGCCGGGCTCTTCCCCGGGCTGGCGGCGGCAGGCGTGGGGCTGGCATGCCTCAACCTCTCGCCGGCCGCCCTCCTCATCGCCCAGGCGCTTACCTCCCTCGCCGCCGCCTCCGGGCAAGGGGCGTTCGCGGCACGCGCCGCCGCCGCGGTGCCCGACGGCGCCAGATCGACGGCAATGGGCCAGTTCAACCTCTGCTACCTGCTCGGCGCCGCATTCGGCCCCGCCATCGCCGCCGCGCTCGCCGCCTGACCTCGACGATCCGGCCCTCGGAGTGTGGAGGAACGAGAACGTACGCTAAGCCTGTTCCCCCGCTCACCGGTACGCCGGCACTGGCACCACCGGGCGGTGGGACGCCTCAGCGAAGGCCGCGGCCGGTTCAACCCGGCCACCGGCGACCACACCGAGCTCCTCTAAGCGTTTCCTGGACGCCGCGCAGAACGGCGACGTGACGGCGCTGGCGGAACTGCCGGCCGAGGACGCGATCACCTACAACGACGGCGGCGGCAAGGTGCGCCCCGCGCTGCATCCGGTCACCGGCCGCACCAACGTGCCGGCATTCGTGGCCGGGCTGATGCCCTGGTATCCGCTGCAGGCGGCCCGCCTGATCGAGGCCAACGGCGAGCCCGCGATCTGGACCGTGATCGGCGGGCTGCGGCAGCTGGTCACCTTCGGCATCCTCAACCCCGACAAGCTGTCGGGCCTCGACCCGGCGAGCACAGCATGACCGCTGTCGGGCGGTCCTTCCATCCGAATCCGATACGAAAGGGAGCACCATGACGACGACAACAGCAACGACCGACAACCCCACCACCGCGGCGAACCGGGTCACCGTGCTCGGTCTCGGCGCCATGGGATCGGCGATCGCCAGAACGTTCGCCGAACGCGGATATCGCACAACGGTGTGGAACCGAACGGCAGGCAAGAGCGCGCCGCTGGTCGACGTCGGCGCCACGGCGGCCGCCACGGCCGCGGAGGCGGTGGCGGCCAGCCCGCTCGTCGTGGTCTGCCTGCTCGACGGCGCAGCAGTCGACGAAGTGCTGGCCTCGGTCGATACCGCGGTCGAGGGCAAGGTGCTGGTGAACCTCACCAGCGGCTCACCCGCCCAGGCGCGCGCCAACGAGCGCTGGGCGAGTGAGCACGGCGCCGAGTACATCGACGGCAAGATCATGGGGGACCCGCCGTACGTCGGCACACCGAACTTCACCGTCCTGCTCAGCGGTTCCCGCAGCGCCTTCGACGCCCACGAGTCGGCCCTACTGGTGTTGGGCGGCGTCGGCTACCACGGCGAGGACCCCGGCTTCGCCGCCGTGGAGTTCATGGCCCAGGTCGCCATGGGTTACGAGATGCTCATCGGCTTTCTGCACGTGCTCAAGCTGGTTCGGGCGGAAGGGGGCGATGTGACGGAGTTCGCTGAGCGCTTCGCCGGCTCGCTGGCCGCATATCCGCCGTTGCTGACCGGGATCGCCAAGGCGGTCGCGAGCGGGGAATACCCGCCGGACCTCGGTCCGCTCCGCGTCCAGGCCGCGCTGATGGACGACATGATCGACCACCGGGAGTCCGTCGGTGTGGAAGCCATGCGGATGCGCCAGGTCAAGGAACTGATGGATCGCCGGATCGCCGACGGCTACGGCGAACAGGGCTTCTCGAGCCTGTTCGAGCTGCTGGCGAAGGAAGGCTGAATCGCGTCATGAGCCACCAGGACGAAACGATCCTCCTCTTCCGCAACACCATGCGCATCACCGACGGCCACCTGGAGGATTTCCGCGACGCCATCGCCCGAGCCGTGGAGTTCGCCCACCAGCACGGCCCGCAGCTGATGGTGCAGACCTTCGTGGACGAGCCGCGGATGCTCGCGCACAGCTTCCAGCTCTATCGGGACTCCGACGCGGTCCGCCTGCACTGGAAACTCGCGGACCCGTTCATCCAGGACGTCATGAAGCACTGCCGGGTGGAGCACTTCGAGGTGTTCGGTGAGCCGGACGCCGAGGTGGCGGCGGGCGTGCGCTCGTCGCTCGGCGAGCAGACCCCGCTCACGTTCTCCCCCCGCATCGCCGGCTTCCTACGCTTCGGCGTGGCACCTCAGGCGTAGCCGACGCGCCCGCACACCGCCCCGGACGCGAAGCGAAGCTCCCCGTCGGCGTCATCATCGCCGGCAACTTCGCCAACGGCCGATGGACCGTCCAGAGCGACGACGGCACCCACCCGCATCTTTTGCAAGGACCTGATTATCCCCACCGGCAAGCGCAAGGGCCACAACCCCTCCCTCGCCAGCGTCTACCGCGCCCTCGCAGAACATGAGAAGACCCAGCGCTACCCCGACGCCGTCGCACAGGTCCGCGACGAGTACGCCACCCTGCACCAAGGGCTCTAACCTCACTGACCTACGGATCACCCCTCAGCGCCAACAACCAGGGCGGATAGTCCTTCTGTTTTGGCGCAGAACACCACGTCACCGCAGGTCAGGGGCGGGTTCGTTGGATTCTGCTCCATTGCTGCTGGGACCCCCTCTCCCCCGGTGCGCCGCGCCCGCCGGTCGGCCAGCAGCTCGACGCCGTCGCGCATCGGCACGCGCAGGTCCCGCTGGACGACGAGGTCGCGGGTCAGCGGCGGCCAGGTGAGCGGCGGCCCGTGAGCGGATGTGCTCAGGCCGGGTGGCGCGGCGGGCCTGCCTGGGCGTGACCGGTGTGGTCAGTCGCGGTCGAGGACGGCGCCCACCGCCTCGGGTTCGACGCCCTCCCTGGGCGGGTCGGCCGGTCTGCGGCCCTTCGCGCGGCGCCACGTCTCGAACGCGGCCGTACTCGCGGCGATCACGGCCGCCCCGAGCACGACCCCGGCGACGACGTCGCTGACCCAGTGGACGCCCAGCGCGACCCGCGTGCAGGCCACCGACACCACCAGGAACAACGCCACGCCCCAGGCCAGCCGCCGTCCCCGCCCGGACAGCCGCGGCAGCAGGGCCAGGACGATCATGCCCGCGCCGAGCGTGACGTTGAGCGCGTGCCCCGAGGGGAACGCCTCGCCGGAGGCCAGGGCGACCGGCTCGGGCAGGATCGGCCGGGCCCGGTCCACGAGGAGCTTGAGCCCGGCGCCGAGCAACCCGCCCACGGCCACGGTCGCGACCGCCCAGAGGGCGAGCCTGGGCGCGCCCCGGCGCAGCAGCCATCCGGCGAGGACGGCGACCGCGATCCGCCACGGCCACGGGCCGAACACGTTGGTCCAGACGATGAGCACGTCGGTCACCACCGGGTTGGCCAGCGCGTACCGGTGCAGGACGGCGGTCACGCCCGAGTCCAGGTCGTTGAGCGGCATCCTGGCCACGACGAGCAGCGGGACGAACGCGATCACCATGAGCGCTCCCGCCATGCAGGCGAGGGTCAGCCGCAGTCCCCGCTCGCGGTCACGGTCGAGGCGGGCACTCACCCACTGCCGGGCACATCTCCGGTGCTGCTCTTCCTGGATCGGCATTCGTCCTGGCTACCCGCCGGGCGGCCACTCATCCACGGCGCCTGTCTTCAGGCGATCCAGAACGTCTGTGATCGGACCGTCCGTCTTCGGGACGTCTGTCACCGGGACGGTGACGCCAGGCCGGCGTCGTGGGCGGCGATGACGAGGTGGACCCGGTGACACCGTCGAGCTCGCGCAGGCGCGGGCGCGGGGCAGGCGGCGAACTCCTCTGAGGCGGCGGGTGACGCCGGGCGCGATGAGCGCGCCCCGGCCGCGACCACGCGGACGGCGAGCAGGATGTCGTCCAGCGCCGTGTCCTTGACGAGGAACCCGCCGGCCCCGGCCCGCAGGGCGGCGTGGACGTTGTCGTCGTCGAAGGTGGTCAGGATGACGACCCTGGTCTGCGGCGGACGCGAGGTGATCATCTGGGTGGCTTCGATGCCGGGCATGCGGATGTCCATCTGCACCACGTCGGGGCGCAGGTCCCCGGCCAGCCGTACGCAGGACGCGGCGGGTCCGCGGCGGCTGACGACGAACCGGGCCGCCCGGCGGTCAGCCAGCGTGACCCATCGGTGGTCAGGCGGCGTGGTCGGCCGCCCAGGCGTTGAGGCCCTCCTCGGTGAGGACCCGGTCGAGCGCGATGGCCGCCGCCCCGTGCAGGGCGCCATCGCCGCCGAGGGCGGCGGCCACCACGGGCGGGGGCTCCGCGCGGCGGAACCGCATCAGCCCGTCGGTCAGGGCCGCGGCGAACTCCTCGGCGGCCGCGCCGCGCAGCGGCCCGGCGAAGCCGCCCAGCGTGACGATGCCGGGATCGAACGCGTTGATCAGTCCGGCGACCCCCCGGCCGAACCCGCTCGCCGCGCGCCCCACGGCCGTCCGCACCGCCGCGTCCCCCTGCGCCCTGGCCAGGGCCGCCTGCGCGTAGCTGCGCGGGTCGCGGGGCGGCGGCTCGCCCAGGTGACGAGCGATGGCGCGGCCGTCCACGGCGAGGTCCCAGCAGCCCAGGGCGCCGCAGGGGCAGCGCAGCGCGGGGTCACCGAGCGGAAGGTGCCCGAACTCGCCCCCGGCTCCGGTCGCCCCCTCGATCGGCAGCCCGTCCACGACCAGGGTGCCGCCCACGCCGACCTCGATCGTGACGTGCAGCGCCGTACCGATACCGGCGGCGGCGCCGTAACGGGCCTCGGCCGCGCCGGCCAGCGTCGCGTCGTTGCCGACGATCAGCGGCAGGCCCGGGTCGGGGGCCAGCCCCGTGAGGTCCACCGCGTCCCAGCCCAGCGTGGCGGACTGCACGACCGCGCCGTGCCGTACGGTGGCGGCGACCGCCACCGCCACGGCCCGGACGCGCCCGCCGAACCGGTCGTGGACGCGGCGTACCGCCCCGGCGATGGCGCCGATCACCTGGTCCGGGTCACGGCTGCCGTGTCTGGCCTCCTCCAGGACACCCGGCCTGCCGTCGATCTCCGCGGCCGCGCACCGCCAGTCCTCCTGGCGGAGGTCGACGGCGATGACGAGCGGGCCGTCGGGGTGTGGGTTGAGCACAGTCGTCGGACGTCCCCGCCCAGAGGCGGCGGCCGGGGTCTCGGAGAGCAGCGCCAGCTCGCGCAGCCGCGCGGTGATCTCGGTGGCCGACCCGGTGGACAGTGCCAGCCGCCGGGCCACGTCGGCCCTGGTGACGCCCGGCCGGCGGCGCATCTCGTCCAGGACGGCGAGGGCGCCCCGCCAGCGGGCGTCGCGGGCGCGTACGGACCTCGCGCGGCCCGTGGGGGTTGCCATGGGTGTGGTCGCCTCCTTTATGCTCGTCGCACGAGTTTAAACGGGAGGAGCCCCCTGTGCGGCGACAACGACTGAACCTCGAAACGCTCCCCGCGATGTTCCCCGATGTGCCGGCCTTGGACCACTCCCCCGCCCACCCTGGCGCGCCGCGACGGGCCCTCTCCCCGGCGGCCCGATGACCGGCCGCCGCACCCGCGACCAGACGGACTCCGGCCAGGACGACACGACCCCCTCGGCCGGGCGGCTCCCGGTCGGGGAGTCACGTACAGAGGCGACGCGTGGCGATGTGAAGGACTCGGAGAGGGTCCGGGATGATGCGGGAGAGGGGGACCCGCCCCGGCCGGGTACGGCCGAGGGGCAGGAACCGGGGGCTGTCGCGCGAGAGCGGCAGGTGGTCAGGAGAGTCGCGTTCGCGCAGGTGGCGCTCGGCTTCACCGTCAACAGTCTCGGCGCGTGCCTGGTGCTGCTGGCCCGGGATCTGGGCACGCCCGCGGGCGAGCTGGCGTGGTTGTCGTCGTCGTTCGGCGCCGGCCTGCTGGTCGTGGGCGCAGCCGGACGCTGGGCGCTCGGATACGGGCCGCGGCGGGCCATGCTGGGCTCCGCCCTGGTCGCCGCCGCCGGGGCCGCGCTGCTCGCCACCGCGCCCGTCGCCCCGCCCGCGGCTGCCGGCGCGCTCCTGCTCGGCCTCGGCGCGGCCGGGCTCGTCCTCGTGACCCCCGCTCTGCTACGCGGGCCGGACGCGGCGGCGCGTCTCCTGGTACGGCGAGGCGTCGCGCCCCGACAGTGAACGGAGCATGGTCAGCGCCTGGGGCACCGACACGTGCACGCCGTCCACGCTCACGAGG
>NZ_JBFAIA010000162.1:0-18379 GCF_040654455.1 Nonomuraea sp. NPDC050691 | reverse complement strand
CTGCGGGCCGGCGGTGCAGTAGTCCATCAGCGACAGGGTTCCACCGCTGATGTTGAGACGGCGCAGGGACACCGCCTGGGAGACGGCCCAGAAGTGTCGCGCTCATCCAGCGCCGGCTGACCAGGGAGAAGGACGCATGCCACCATCAAGGCCGCAGGGCTTTCGCGCGCACCGCCTTCTACATCGCCTGCGCGCTGTTCTCGCTCGCCTTCCTGCTGCCCATGATCTTCATGATCGTGTCGAGCTTCAAAGGCAAGCTGCAGATCTTCGAAGACCTCGAATCCGTCCGGGCATTCCTGCCGGTGGGCGACGTCGGCCCCGACAACTATCAAGGCCTGTTCAGCCGGGTCCCGCTCGCTCGCTTCTATGCCAACTCCCTGCTCGTGTCGTTCCTGGTCGTCGGGCTCGGGCTGGTGATCAACAGCCTGGCCGCCTTCGGCATCGCCCGGATGCGCTGGCGCGGGCAGGGCATCGTCATGGGGGTGCTCATCGCGACCCTCATCGTGCCGTTCGAGACGCTCGCACTCCCGCTGCTGTACTGGGTGAACAAGCTGCCCTATCTCTCCTTCACCACCGGCACGCCCGAGCTGACCACCGGCTGGATCAACACCTACGCCGTGCAGATCGTCCCGTTCATCGCCAACGCGTTCTCGATCTTCCTGTTCGTGCAGTTCTTCAAGTCCATCCCCCGCGACATCGACGAGGCCGCCTTCATCGACGGCGCGGGCTTCCTGACCGTCTACCGGCGCATCGTCGTCCCACTGAGCGGACCGGCCTTCGCAACCAGCGCCATCCTCACCTTCCTGCCCATCTGGAACTCCTACCTGTGGCCGACGATGGTCGTCCAGGAGGAGAGCCTGCGGCCGCTCCCCGTCGGCCTGGACTACTTCTTCCAGTCCAACACCGCCGAGGGCGTGCCATGGGGTCAGATCATGGGCTACACCACCCTGGTCACCCTGCCGATCATGGTGCTTTTCGTCATCTTCCAACGCAGCTTCGTGGCCAGCGTGGCCAACAGCGGAATCAAGGGGTAATCAATGTTGCGACTGGCGGACAGCTGGATCTGGGACTCGTGGTACGCCCACGACGGCGAGCTCCACCACGTGTTCTACCTCCGAGCCTCCCGCGGCCTCGGCGACCCCGACCGCCGCCACCGCCACCGCCACCCGAGCGTCGGCCACGCCGTCTCCGGCGACCTGCGGGACTGGACGGTGCTCCCCGACGCGCTGACGGTCTCGGACTCCCCGGCGTTCGACGACTGGACCACCTGGACCGGCAGCGTCGTACGGGACGACGCCGGGCTGTGGTGGATGTTCTACACCGGCACCACCCGGCAGGACGGCGGCGACGTGCAGCGCGTCGGCGTCGCCACCTCAGCGGACCTGCTCGTCTGGCACAAGCACCCACCGCACACCGTCCTGGAGGCCGACTCCCGCTGGTACGAGAAGCACGGCCAGTCCGAATGGCCCGAAGAAGCCTGGCGGGATCCATTCGTCTTCCGGGGCGAGGACGGCCAATGGCACATGTACGTCACCGCCCGCGCCGGCCACGGCGATTGGCGAAGCCGTGGTGTCGTCGGGCACTGCACCTCCACCGATCTGGAGCAGTGGCACGTTCAGCCGCCGCTGACCGAGCCCGGCGCCGGTTTCGGCCACATCGAGGTCGTCCAGACGGAAGTCGTCGACGGCACTCCCACGCTGATCTTCTCCTGCGCGAGCGCCCAACTCGACGACGACGCGCGCCGTCGTTACGGCACCGGAGGGATCTTCAGCGTCACCGGGCCCAGCCTTCACGGCCCCTTCGACATCTCCACCGCCCGGCTGTTCCCCGACACCTCGCTCTACGCCGGTCGCCTCGTCCGGCACGAAGGCCGCTGGCACCTGATGGCCTTCCGCGACCTTGTCGACGGCCGCTTCGTCGGCGAACTCGCCGACCCGGTCCCCGTCACCAGTACGCCGGATGCGGGCCTGATGCCCGCCGTCGACCGCAGCGCGGCCCACCGGTAGCTCCTCCACTGGGTGCGGCGAAGTGCCCTTACCGAGGCGCGTGCGGTGGCCAGGTGCGACGGCCACCGAGGGTGGCCCGGGAGCGGGCGATCTTCTCGCGGGCGCGAGCGGACCAGACGTGCTCGTTGAGCGGGTCGAGCCGGTCGAGGCAGGCGGTGAAGTGGGCCGGCGCCGCCCGCTCGTCTGTGGAGGAGGGTGCGCCTCTTCCCAACGCCGGGGCGGCCCCGACACCGTCACGATCGCCGACGCCGCCCCGGTACCGTCCAGTCGTCAAGACCGGTCGCAAGACGGAGGGCGCGCCGGTTCACGTCGGCTGGCCTCGACCAGACGGCTGCGGCCCCCGCCTCGCGGCGGGAGCCGTACTGCTATCCAGGGGTGATCGTGAGGGTGAGGCGGCCGGCCGTCTTCGTCTTCACGGTGAGGACGCGCCTGCCGGCGTCCCAGGTGGCCTCGCCGATGGAGGCCTGCCCACCGTTGGGGAAGTCGCGTGTGGGCAGATAGATCTCGGTCGGGCCGGTCTGATTGGCGTCGAAGACCAAGGTCAGCGCCCGGGACTTCTCGTCGTAGGCGACGCTCACCGGCACCCCGCCGACCGCCCTGGGGTACGGCCGGGCCATCGCGGAGACCAGCGGCCCCGGCTTCCCCTTGTCGTCGTAGGGGCCCCAGGGGCCGGGGTCGCGTGACCAGTACGCGTGGCCCATGTTCACCTGGTCGGTGAGCCCGAGCACCCGCTTGACCAGGTCGGGGGAGCCCGGCCGGGACATGTCCAGCCCGAACTCGCCCAGCACCACAGGGCCGCCCACGCGTTCGGCGGTGCGTAGCATGTTGTCCCGCCACCAGCCGAGCGTGCGATCGGTCCACCGACGGGAACCGGCCGTGTAGTCATCGCCCAGGTCGAGCGGGAGCGGATAGAGGTGCGGAGCCAGGCCGATGCGCGGCTGGCCGTCGCGCGGGTCGTCGAAGTGTGGCAGGGCCGACGGCAAACCCCAGTTGACGCCCACAGCCTGGGGCTCGAGGAAGATCCAGCCGTCGGGGTCGACCGACCTGATCTCCGCGATCGACCTGCGGTAGAGGGTGGCCAGCGGGCCGGTTTCGAACTGGGCGCCCTGGATCGAGCCGCCCCAGGGCTCGTTCATCAGGTCGTAGCCGATGACGGCGGGGTCGTCCTTGAACCTGGCGGCCACCGCCTTCCACGCCTTGGCGTAGTGGTCCATCAGTTCGGGGTGGTCACCGGTGGTGTTCCAGAAGTGGTCGAAGGCCCGTATGACGCCGGGTTCCAAGTAGTACATCTCCCAGGTGGGCTGGTCGGTGCTGACCGGGAGGTCGTCGAGGTGTGTGGCCCACCCGGGCGCGCCGTTGCCCGCGCCTTTATCCGGGGTGATGTCGCTGCCCCACAGGTCCTGGTGCATGTCCAGCATCACGTGGTAGCCACGCTTGGCGTACCAGGCGACGCGCTCAGCCACCTTGTCCAGATATTTCGTGTCATAGGTGCCTGGGGTGGGCTCGAGCGTGCGCCACTGGATCAGGAAGCGGACGAAGTTCGTCCCCATGTCCCGGTATTCACGGTCGAGGTCCGCCTCGGTGAACTTCGGCAGGCCGTCAGGCGTGCTCTTGGCGCTGCTGGCCGTGTTGAAGCCGTGCAGGAGCAGCACCCTGCCCTGATCGTCCGTGACGAACCGGGCGACGGGCTTCGGGGTGGGTCTGGTCGCCGCGGCGACGCCGCCCCCGGCCAGGACGGCCAGCACGGCGACGGCCGTGATAAGCCGAGCACTCTTCATCTGAACTCCGGTCACCGGGAACGGGGGTCTTCCGCCAGAATCGCGGTCGCGGCTAGCCTGCCGAACATGAGCATTAGTCGCAATAGCCTCCCCGCGATCGTCACGCTCGCGATCGTCCTGGCCTTCGGACTGTTGGGGAGCGCGCTGGTCACCCGGGTGGGCTACCTGGCCGTGCCTCCCGCGCTCGGCCTGCCGTACGGGCTGCCGGGTCTGCGCGTGGTGCCGCTGGGGGAGACGACCTGGCTCGTCACGCTCACCGACAGCGCCCTCGCCTTGATGCTGGTCGTCATGGTGGCCCGGGCTCGGGGTGGCTTCTGGCGCACGTGGGGGGCGTTCGTGCTGGGGGCGGTGGTCGTGAACCTGTTGCGAGCGGTCGTGCTGTCCCAGATCGCCTCGGCGGGCCCGGGGGCATACGCCGGACATCTTGTGGGCGGGCTGATCGCGGGCCTGCTATGGGGGATCGCGCTGGGCTGGCTCGCCGGGCTGGCCGCCCTCCCGCGTCGGCAGCGGGAGCGTGCCACCGCGGGCATGCCCTTGGCTGGGTGAGCACTGTCGGGGATCGAGTCATGCCGGGATCCGGTGGTCTTGGGAAAGACGAGCACCTTGAAGGCGGGTACCGCGGTGTCGGCGCGCGCTGATGCCGTCGGCGAGAACAGCGACAGGACAGGCAGGACGAGGGTAAGGGCCATCGTCGCGGCTGTTCGGCGTAAGGCGCGATGGTCGTAGGGCTGTTACAACAGCTCCTTTACGGCTTTGGAGAACATCGGTACGCCGGTTATCGGTGAGAACGATCATAGTCGGCAGTCGACGCTTGCGGTCCGGGGCCGCAGGTCGCCGTTGGGGTTGGGCAGGCGGTGGGTGCCGAGAGATTCGTCTGCGGCGTCGGCGAGCGTGATCGCGGCGCCGCGCAGCGCGGCGACCTTCCCGCTGGCCGCGCTCACCGGCGGCCGTCCAGCGCGGGCGCCGCGTCCCAGATGATGTGCTGGATAACGTGCCGGATTCGCGCATCGGCCACGGGGATGGATCTCCAGTTCGACCGCGATCGCTCAGCCCTTATGTACGTGATAACAGACTGCTATCACGTACATAAGGGCGTGCCTCCGGAGAGGTGCTTGCTGCCGCGCGGCACTTTCCGCCATGCGATCGCTACCTCCTGCGTGGGAGGCGTAGAGCTATAGGTGGATGGGAAAGCCGGCCGTACCGTCGGGGCGGCCCACGCACCGGCCGCGACGAGACCGTCAAGGACGTAGACCCGGTGAAGGCCTTCCCTGGCGGCGAGATCTACCTGAGCATGCCTGGCCTGGGTGATCGTCTCGCCGCCAGGGTTGCCGGTGAGATCGGCGCTGACCCTGGGCGTCCGCTACGACGAGGCCATTCACACGGCCAACCGCAACCGAGTACTCAAACGCGCGGCATGAGGTTGACAGAGGGTGTCTCATTCGAGGTACTCGGGCAGGCGGTCAGCTTCGCCGGCTACTTTGTTCATGAAGGCGACAAACCGCTCCGCCTCATCGAACATCGCCCGATGCCCGGCCCCCTCAAAGATCACCAGTTCCTTCCGAGGCGCCCGCAGTCCCCGATACCACTCGTTGAACAGCATCGACAGGCCTCGCATCTCTCGTGAGCCCATCACGAAGTAGACCGGCACATCGAGGCTGGGCACATCCCGCCGCAGGTCCGTCTGCTGCATCCGCGGATACAGCACGCTCCATGTGTCCAGAATGGCGTTGAGCGTATGAATCTTCTCCAGGAGCGAATACTCCGAGGCGTCGATGGAAAACCCTGGCTCACCCTGCCCATACGCCTGGTTCTCGTACATCATGATCGGCTCGTAGTCATGGACGTCCGAGTACGGCGGCGCCCCCTGCGAGATGAGCTGGTCAGCCAGGTCACGCCGACCGGTGGTGCGAGCCCAGGCGAGGATGTCGTCGTAGAAGATGCGGTCGCTGGCGGGCAGGTTGACGCCCTGGCCGGTGCCCACGTAAGCCAGATACTTCGCAGGACTTCGCTGCACGGCCAGCACACTCAGCAGTGAGCCCCCGGAGTGCCCGAGCAAGTAGATCTTGTCCTGCCGGAAGCGCTGCCGCAGGTAGTCGGTGACCGCCAGGATGTCGCTGACCGCGCCGTCGACGGTCACGGTCGAGGTTGGATCCAGTGCCGCGTAGGAGGAGCCGCCGCCGCGCCGGTCCAGGGTGGCGACCACGAACGTCCGCTCGAGGGCGGACAGCTGCTGCCGCATCGCACCAGTTTCGGAGCCGCCCGGCGCGCCAGGGACGAACAGAAGCACGGGTCGCGTCCGGTCGGTGCCCCGGATCAAGAGGCCGAGCCGGTGGGCGCCGACGTCGACCTGGGTCAGTTCGGCCACAGCGGCAGGTCCGGGAAGGGCGGGCGTGCTGGCGGGTATGGCCACGGCGACGGCGATCAGGGCCAGGAAGGCGGTGCCGATACCGAGCGTGATCCGGCCGAGCCAGCGGCGAATGCGTCCGCGGGAGGAGGGGGAGGCACCCTGCTGCCTGCCGTACAGGATGCCGAGAAGCATGGGGAACACCGAGAGGAGGCTGTGCACCCCCCGCCCGGTCACGAGAGTGATGATCCCGAAGGGGCCGGGCCGGGGAGCGTCGACAGAAGGGCCGACCACGCCGATCCGGGCGAGCTCCAGAGCGAGCACGAAAGCGAGGGGGGCAGCCAGTAAGATCCACCGTGATCGGTTGACTCGTCCCGCGGCGACGCCCACGGCGGCGCTGATGAAGATCGATCCAAGTGCCGTCGGGCCGGTCAGTGGTCCGCGCGGCGTCCACCAGGCCGCGGTCAGTCCCCAGAGGGTGGCGACCGCGACGATGGCCGCGAGCGTCCTGATGTGTGTCCTCATGACCGCGAGCATGGGATAAGCGCGGAAGGTCCGCGCCAGCCGGAGGAAGGGCCGGGCCCTACTTTGGTAGGTCCCCGGTCGTAGCCGGGCCTCGTAGGCTGCCCACATGCCCGCGATGACCTTCGCCCTGCTGATGCCGGACTCGGTGGACGGACGGCGGCTGGCCGTCCGTGACCGAGTCGCCGACTTCTTGGCGATCATGCTGGCCCTGGCGTACGGCTCGCTGATACTACCGTTGGGCGCGGCGATGTCGCCGGGTGCGTTGCTGCCGTGGCCCGTCGATGTTCTGATCGGCCTGGCCTGCACCGGGACGCTGGTGTTACGGCGCCGGTGGCCGCTGGGGGTGGCTATGGCGGTCGTGCCGTTCGGGGCGGTTTCGGTCATGGCGACGGGGGCGATCTATGCTGCGCTGTTCAGTCTCGCGGTACGGCGGCGCGCGAGCGTGGCGCTGGGAGTCGCGGCGGTCAACGTCGCGCTCGGTGCCGCCTATTTCCTCCTCCATGCGGACCCGCCTTTTCCGGCCTGGGTCGATCCCGTTCTCCGGGCAGTGATCAGCGCGGCGGCGGTGGGCTGGGGCTTGTTCGTGGACGCGCACCGAAGGCTCACGCGGTCACTGCGAGAGCACGCCGAACGGTTGGAGGTCGAGCAACACAATCGCGTCGAGCAGGCGCGGCTCACCGAGCGGGCACGCATCGCGAGGGAGATGCATGACGTGCTGGCCCACCGGCTGTCGCTGGTCAGCCTCTACGCAGGGGCCCTGGGCGTACGGGGTGAGCTGCCGCCCGAGGAGCTGACGGTCGCGGTGGACGCCATCCGGAGCAGCGCGCACACGGCGTTGCAGGAGCTGCGGACGGTCATCGGGGTCCTGCGTGACGACCCGCCGGGCCGGCCCGAGCTGCCGCAGCCCGGATTCGGGGACATCCCCGGGCTCGTCGAAGGCGTCACCGCACACGGCATGCTCGTCGACTACAGGAGTGACGTGCCGGAGGAAGCCCCGCCCGCCATACTCGGGCGCACCGCCTACCGGATCGTCCAAGAGGCGCTGACGAACGCGGGCAAGCATGCGCACGGATCGCCCGTGAAGCTGCGCATTTCCGGGCAGCCGGGATCCGAGCTGGGCATCCGGATGAGTAACCCGGACAGGGGTCAACCTCTGATGGTTCCGGGTGCGGGACTCGGGCTGGTCGGCGTGGAGGAGCGGGTCGCCCTCGCAGGTGGCAGGGTGGAGTACGGCAAGGCGCAGGGCGTGTTCCGGCTCGAGGTGTGGTTGCCTTGGCCGGCGTGAACGGGCTGCGCCCCATTCGGGTGGCCATCGTCGACGACGACCCGCTGGTGCGCACCGGGCTGCGCATCCTCTTGGGCGGCTTCCCGGACATCGAGGTCGTCGCCGAGGCGGGCGACGGCGCGGCCGCGGTGACGATGGTGCATGCCCACTGGCCGGACGTGGTTCTCATGGACATCCGCATGCCCAGGGCCGATGGCCTGGCCGCCACCCGCCGGATCCGCCGCGGGCCCGACTCGCCGCAGGTCATCGTCCTGACCACCTTCCACATCGACGAGTACGTCCTGGAGGCGCTTCGCAACGGCGCCGCCGGATTCCTGCTCAAGGAATCGGCGCCGGAGGAGATCATCGGGGCCATCCGGTCCGTCGTGGCGGGTTCGCCCAGCCTGTCGCCCGCGGTCATCCGCAGGCTCATCCGCCAGGTCGCCGACCCTGCTGCCGGGACCCGCCGCGACCGTGCGCGGGAGCGGCTGTCGGTGCTGACCGAGCGAGAGCGGGAAGTGGCCGTCGCGCTGGGGTGCGGCTGGTCCAACGCGGAGATCGCCGAGGAACTCGGCATGGGGCTGGCCACCGTCAAGGGGCACGTCTCCCGGCTGATCACCAAGCTGAAGGTCAACAACCGAGTGCAGATCGCCCTGCTGGTCCACGACGCCGAACTGCTGGAGGGCTAGCTGTGATGTCCAGGAAGGTTGGTCAGTCGGGTGACGGTGGCCTGCCGCCTATGGCGGAGTGTGCTCGGTGACGATTGTCGTGGATGAGAAGGGGGCGTAGACCGCAGGCCGCAACTGAGAAGACGACCGGGCGGTCGGATCACCAACCCCCGCCCGGGACTGCGGCAGGATCGGCGACCTGCCAGTCCATCGTGGCCACCTTCAGCTCCTGTGGGGCCAGGGCATCGATGACGATCCCGGCGGCGGCCTCAACCCTCGGGTTCCGGCCCTACGAACAGAATGGCCTGGTTCTCCGAGCCCCGCAGACCGTCGTGGATGCACCAATTGGGATCGACTTTGTCGGCGGGGATCCCATTCGGATACGGCCGGTCGGAACCTCTGTATCGGTAGCGGTACTCGACGGGCACGTTACGCGCGCGGAGGACGGCAACCGCCTCAGCTACGGTGTACTTGTCGATGCCGGGTAGGCCGATGCCTGCGCCTGGCTCGTCGTCCCCATCCGTGTCGTACATCTCACCTTGCTCCGCCGCACGGCCGAAGACGATGCTGGCGTGGGACCGGTAGCTGACCGGTACTTTGACGGCCACCGAGCACGCGCGCTCCCCGCACGAGCCCTCAACCGCCTCGAGCCGGCCGGCCGGATCGTCGCCGTCCTCCATGAACAGGACCTTGCCAGCCTTGTCCGGACCGGTGGGCGCCAGCTTGAGGTCGATGTCCATTGCTCGCTGCTGGAACTCCTCCCGGTAACGCTCGGGATCGGCGTCCGGGTCCTGCACCCGGACGACGAGGTATCCGCCCTCTCGCTGGAAGGAGAGGGCCGCCGCCTCGGCGCGCTGCGGCTCGACCCAGCCGGACGAGAAGGCGACCACTGCGGCGGCCGTCGCCGCCCCCATGAGCGGAATGCCGACGATCAGACGCCGACGCCACCAAGACCGGGGTGCAGGTTCCGGGGCGGCCGCTGTGATGTGCTCTGCCAGCTCGTCCCGGGCCCCTGTGCTCACCAGCACGGCAATCTCGTTGTCGGTGACGGGGTTGAGGCGGCTGATCGAAATCTTGGTCATGCGGAGTCTCCTTCCGGTACCTGTGCGCGCGCTGCACGTCCTGGAGGGCCTACCGAGAGAGCGCGGGCCAGGCGGCGACGGGCCCGATGCAGCCGAATCCGTACGGCGTTGGCCGAACAGCCCAGCACAACTGCGATCTCGGCGACAGACATGCCCTCCCAATCCGCAAGCGACAGCACTTCTCGGTAGCCATCGGACAGGTCCGCGAATGCCTTGGGTGCCCACGCCACCCCGCCAGGGATCATCACGACCAGTCGGCGGAGCGTCCATCCATCACGCGGTCCGGGGGACCTTGTCCTCGTCGCCGGTCGCCGGTCGCCGGTCGCCGCGTGGGGGCGGTGGGCTCGGAAGCGGGCCGGCGTGGCGGCCACTACGAGCACCATACGCAGGCCGGCCGACAAAGTCCGCTCCTACGCCGCAGCGTCGAGAAGGGACGCGGCTGCAGGTCGTGGAGAACTGGAACAGCGCCAACGACAAGATCTTCTACGGGCGTGACGGCGTGCTGACCGGGGCCGATCGTGAGCACGCCGAGGTGTCCATGCTCACCTTGCACCTGCTGCAGTCCTCGCTGGTGTTCGTCAATACCCAGCTCCTTCAGGCCGTGCTGCGAGATCCGCAGGGGGGGGCGGCCAGCTGACGGAGGAAGATCGGCGCGCGCTCAGCCCGCTGCGAGCCTTACCTGTGGTCGCGGAGGAAGGCGGAGATGCCGGTGCGGGTTGGGTAATTGGGCAGGGGCGACGGCTCGCTCTGGAGGAACGCTGTGATGACGGCAGCGGCGCGCTCGTTGTTGTCGTCGAGGCCGTTCCACATGCGGTGTCCGACGCCGGGCATGTATTGGGTTCGCTCGATGGCGGGGTCGGCGGCGAGGATGCTGGTCTGCCATTGGCGTGTCTGTGAGGAGCATTCGGCGATCATCAGCATTGCGGGGGTCCGGGAGCGGCTCAGCTCGGGGGCGATGGAGGGCGAGTCTTTGATCGTCTGCTGGATCTGTAGGCTGGCGGCGGCGTTGAAGGAGAAGTTCTCCGCGGTGTCCTCGGTCGGGATGCGGCCGGCGTCGCGCGCGCAGTAGGCGGAGGCGGTGTCGCTGCCGAGATCAGCGGCCTTGAAGGCGTTGACGCCTTCGGCCTGCGTGATCAGGCCGGTGTCGGGCGGCAGGAGCCCGAGTTGGATGAGGCCGAGCGCGACGGCGTACCGGGGGACGCGCGTCGCCCGCGCTCCGGTTGGGGCCGGGGCGAGGCCGCGCGCGGACGGTCTCCCCAGGTGCCCGCTGGTGAGCGCGGCGGGGCCGTCCATGGGGCCGGGTTCGGCGATGATTGCCCGATGTACGCGGGCGGCGGTGTCCGGGGTGGCCAGGGCCCGGGTGAGCACGATTGCGCCCGCGGAGAACCCGAGGACGTCGGCCGGGCCCCTGTTCAGGCGGTCGATGAAGGCGGCCAGGTCGCTTACGGACCTGGAGATTGTGTACTGCTCCATGGGCAGCAGGTTGCTCCGCCCGCCGCCGGGGTGCTCGTAGGCGTACACGTCGTAGCCCTGTCCGGCCAGGAGCCGCAGGAACCGGTGGTCGAGCACGGAGATGGAGCGGACGGGCCCGCCATGAAGGTAGACGAGCGGCGTGGGACGGCGGGGGGTGCCGGCGGCGGGGGGATAGTGATAGACGGCGACCCGGCTTCCCGTGCTCAGGCTCCAACGTTTCGTCGCGACGAAGGGCAGGTCGGGCGGGTACTGCCGGGTCGTGGGAACGGCGGGGACACAGACCGACGCCGTGAGCGCGGCGGCGGCGACCACCGGGACGAAGGGCCACAGCCGGCCCCGCCAGGTACGGCCCCGGCCTCGCCACAGTGCGGCGATGATGCCGACTGCGAGGGCGGTCAGCCAGGCGGCGAGCCCGGAGCGCGCGCCGTCCGTCAGGACGACCAGCGCGAGGAACAGCCCGGCCAGCCCCACGACGGCGAGCAGGGCCAGGATGAGACGGCCGAGGAGGCGGAGGGGAACGGAAAGAGACATACAGTTTCCAAACGCTGTTTCAATACGATGTTTGGAAACGCTACCAGCTCGGCTAGGCTGGTCGTCGTGGGAAGGCCGAGAACGAACGACGACAGCGTCAAGGACCGCCTCATCGAGTCCGCGACCGAGATGTTCGCCACCCGCCCACGGGAGTCGATCACCATCCGCGCCCTGGCCGCCGCCGCCGGGGTCGCGACCGCCGCGGTCTACTCGCTGTTCGACGGCAAGGACGGGCTGATCGCCGAAGTACGCAACAGGGCGGTCGCCGGGCTGTCCCAAGAACTGTCGGCGGCGCCGACCTCCGATGACCCCGTCGCCGACCTCTATGCGCTCGCAGTCGCGTACCGGCGATGGGGGCGCGAGCACCGCCACCTCTACACCGTGTTGTTCGGCGGCGTGCAGAGCTTCGACCCGTCCGGCGAAGTGGGCGCCGCAGATCCCGTCAGGCCGCTCATCAAGGCGATAGACCGCGCTCGATCGGCCTCCGCACTCTCGGGTGACGCGACCTCGATCGCGCTCTCCCTCTGGGTGACCCTGCACGGTATGGTGACGCTCGAACTGGCCGGGGCCCTCGACACCGCCACGGCCGAGGCCACCTTCCGCTCGGCCATCCCCGCCGCACTGCGCGGCTGGGCAGCCTGACCTCATGTCGGCGCCTCGTCCCGGCCTGATCGGTCACCAGAAGGACGACGCACTTCGAGACTCGCGGTGAGCTGGCGGCCGATACTGCTGAAGAGGACCCGCACACCATGTACGTGATAACGGTCTTATCCCGTACATGAGCGATCACGGCGGCACGTCGACCAGGAGAACCCCTCGCCGGGACGCTGCGCGACTCCGGCACGTTATCCGGTACATCACCCAGGCCGGCACAGTGGCCGCCGCCCGGCGGCCGGCATGACCGCCGCACCAAAGATCACCGCCCTTCGCGGTGGGCACGTCACGCTCGCCGCGGCCGCCGACGCCGAGATTGGCGCCGCGCTCACCGAACTGTGGAGCCGATGCGCGCCGGCTGGAACCGCAACCGCGCCGCCATCACCTCCTGGCTTGCCTGGTGCCTGACCAAGAAGCACTGGGCCGCCCCGCCGGTCCCGGCCCACGCCGAACGCCGCCAGGAAAGCGCCGACGAGACCCGCGCCGTGGCCAAGACCACCATCCACCGGCTGCTGTCACGCCGCGACATCCCGCTGCGCGAGAAGACGCTGTGGCGGATGCTGTACGAGACGGCGGCCCGGCCGCGGAGATCCTCGCGCTCAACGTCGAGGACCTCGACCTGGAGCACCGGCGCGCCCCCGTCCGCTCCAAGGGCGGCGCCACCGAGTGCGTGTACTGGGACAGCGGCACCGCCCACCTGCTACCCCGCCTGCTCCGCCTCCCGGACGGCAGCCCTCGCACCCACGGCCCGCTGTTCCTGTCCGAACGCCGCCCGGTCCCCGCCCGCCGCCCGGCCGCCGGCGACATCTGCCCGCACACCGGCCGCGCCCGCCTCGGCTACGACCGCGCCCGCGTCCTGCTGGACAAGTACGCCGGCCTCGACCTGCACCAGCTGCGCCACAGCGCCGCCACCCACCTCGGCGACGCCGAAGTACCGCTGCAGCTCATCATGGGCAAGACCCGGCACAAGACCCCCGCACCGCCATGCGCTACGTCAAACCCGGCGCCGAAGCCATCGCCAAGGTCACCGAGGTCCCGGCACCGCGCCGCCGTACCCACTGATCAACTGAGTGGCGGCTCGCCGGAGCTATAGGAGTTCCGGGCCGTCATCGTGGGCCGCTGCAGCGGGCCGTGCTCGATGCCGTCCGGGGCGGGGGTGGTCTGCTGTGGGCCGGTGTGGGCCTGCGCGGTCTGGGGTCGCATCGGCCTCGCCCACTTCCCGCCGCCAATGCGTCCTCACCGAACGCGAGATCGACGAGCACACCCCTTGAGGCCGCTCAGCCGAAGACGGCGACCGCGCGACCTGGTGTGCTCAGAGGTATTGCGAGTCAAAACCAGTGGCGGCGACGCGCGCTGTCCCCTTACGCTCGCAAGCGTCCGATCGGTGGAGCTTGTGGGCCCTTGTGCCCCAGGAAGGAGGGGGTGAGTTGATGGCCGGCACTGCGCCGAGTGCGCCTCGTCATGCCGTGGGCCATTCCCGCCTCTGAGATCACCACTTCTGAAATCAAGGCCGGACGCCTGCCATACCAGCATGCCCGCGTAATCCCGCGAGGCCCGCTCGGCGCTCCCTTGCTGTCCTGATGACATGAAATCCGGCAAGGAGTACCCAGGTTGTCCACCAACCACAAGCTCACCAGTACACAGACCTTCTCCTGCGTACGCTGTGGCTTGACCGTCACCACGCACGCCCCTGACGGAGCCCGACGCAACCACTGCCCGAGCTGCCTACACTCGCTGCACGTGCTCGACCGGGTGGAGGGCGGCCCGTCGAATTGCGGGTCGCGCATGATCCCTATTTCGATCGCCGTTCTGCGCACCGGCGATTGGATGATCATCCATCGCTGTTCCCGGTGCGATGAGCTGACGTCCAACCCCATCTGCGGGGACGACAACCAGCTCATCCTCATGCGCATGGCCGTACGGCCGCTGGCGCAGCCGCCGTTCCCGCTCGAGGCGTTCGGCGACCTGTGACATGCCGAGGAGGAAACCGGGCCGTGAACGGCCCCAACGCCGCAAAACGGTGCACCAGACGGCCGGCGACGCGTTCCGCTGTGTCGGGTGCCGGCTGGACGTGCCGATGATCGCGCCAGGCACAGCGCACCGCAACCACTGCCCGCACTGCCTGACGAGCCTGCACGTCGACCACCGGATCCCTGGGGATCGGCGGGCGGCCTGCCGGGGCCGGATGGCGGCGCTGAGCGTCAGCGTCCGGCGGGACGGGGAGTGGCTGATCATCCACTGCTGCCAGTCATGCGGCGAGCTCAGCGCCAACCGCATCGCGGGCGACGACAACGCGCTGGTCCTGCTGCGCGTCGCCATCCGCCCCCTGTCCGACACCCGCCTCCCTGTCAGCGCCCTGCTGACCCTGTGAAAGCCCGAGCAGGCGATGAAGCTTGTGCCGGGACCGCGGTGACGCGGCCCCCGAGGAGGCACGTCACAGGTCACCCATTCATGAAAATCACGTTCCTGGCGCCAATTTCTGCACTCAGACTCCTCGAAGGCCCATCACGCCGGCGATTGCTACACGACAGCCGCCCTTGGGTCTTCCTGCGATCACGGCGACCCGGTCGGGGCAGGCGTTGACGCAGATCAGCGCGGCCAACGCGGTCCACGGGACCACGGGCATCCCGTGGTCCCGTCCCGCGAGCGCCGCCCGACGCTGAAGTCCACCGGTGTCAACATGCTCCGCGGGCACTTGCGTCGAGCACGCGGCGGTCGCCCGCGGGCGACGCAATTCGGGTGCCGGTAAGAGGGGTCCCAGTAGCAATCGCGGAAGATCCAACGGGTATGGATCTGACCTGCATGGATGGAAGCGGGTCAGATTCCCGCTGTGCTCCAGCAGGTCGTTGGGAGGATACGGGTATGCGCACTCGGACGGTCCGGAAACTCCGAGCAGCGCGGTGCTGCCCGGACGTCTCACAGTCCGGCTACTCCCTATGGACACATCGCAGGCGTGCGAGCCGGCGCGCCTTGCCACGCAGCTCGCTCAGGCCCTGCGGAGCCCGGCAAACTGCAGGCCGGTGAACCCCGCCACCACTACCGCCTGGACGACCACGAAGGCCGTGCCCAGACCGGTCACCGGGAACCATCCGGCGATCAGCATCTCCGCGCTGGCCGCCACCCAGGCCACGTTGACCACCATCACCGCGATCACCGCCGCCCTGTTCACCACCGGACGCGCGGCAAGGTAGAGGAGGGTCGCGGCGAAGGCGACCAGGAACGCGCCGACCGGCACGAGGAACGCGGCGGGCAGGCCGAACATCGAGCCGAAGATCGCTGCGACCGCCAGGAAGACGAGGCCGTTGGCGCCCGACCCGATGGCGTCCTGCTTGAGCGCGAACCGCAGCAGCTTGGCCCGGGCGTTGGAGTTGGCGGCAGTAGTGGGCGCGGTGGCGGTGGCGGCCATGATCAGATCCTTTCGTGCGGGACGCTGTCGTCCTTGTGCCAACGAAGCTACGCAGGCCGACGCCGCGCCGAATCTGTCATCGTGACGGTAGTCCTCGGTCACGGTCACCCGCTCGCACACTGGGCGGGCACCTGGCCTTCGCCGCCGCTGCCAGGCCGGAGCTATGTCCGCGTTCCGCTAGATTTCGGCCATGTTGTACGGGCGGGCTGCGGAGCAGGCTCAGGTGGATCGGCTGCTGGCGAACGCGCGTTCCGGGCGCAGTGGTGTATTGGTGGTACGCGGCCAGCCGGGTATCGGGAAGACCGCGTTGCTCGGCCACCTGGCGGAGCGGGCCGCGGGGGTGCGGGTGCTCCACGGGGTCGGCATCGAGTCCGAGGCGGAGCTGCCGTATGCCGCCCTGCATCTGCTCCTGCGTTCCGAACTTCACCGGATCGACGTGCTGCCCGAGGCACAGGCGGGGGCGCTGCAGGGCGCGCTGGGGCTGGGCGCGGCGGCTCCGGACAACCGGTTCCTCGTCGGGCTGGCCGTGCTCAGCCTGCTGGCCGAGGTCGCGGGCGACGGGGCGCTGCTCTGCCTGGTCGACGACGCGCAGTGGTTCGATCGGGCGTCCATCGACGCGCTGGTGTTCGTGGCGCGGCGGCTGGACGCCGAAGGCGTCGCGCTGGTGTTCGCGGGCAGGGAGGAGTTCCACCCGCAAGGGCTGCCCGAGCTGTGGCTGGACGGTGTGGACCGCGACGCCGCCGTCACGCTGCTGGCCGAGTCGACCAGGGATCTGGCGCCCAAGGTGCGTGACCGCGTCCTGGAGGAGGCGCGCGGCAATCCCCTCGCGCTCATCGAGCTGCCGTCCACGTTCACCTCGGAGCAGCAGGCCGGGCAGCTGAACCCGTTCACCACGATTCCGGTCGCCAACCGGGTGCAGCAGGCCTTCCAGCAGCAGATCCGGGCGCTGCCCGACAGGGCTCAGGCCCTGCTCGCGGTGCTCGCCGCCGACGACACAGGCGATCTCGGCATCGTGCTGCGCGCCGCGGGGTCCTTCTCCGCCGGGCTGGCGGACCTGGAAGCGGCGGAGCAGGCCAAGCTGGTCACGGTGAACGGGGCCGCGGTGGCCTTCAGGCACCCGCTCATCAGGGCCGCCGCCTACCAGAACATGCCGTTGACGTCGCGGCTGGCCGTACGGCGTGCGCTCGCCGAGGTGCTCGACGGCGGCGAGCACGCCGACCGCAGGGCCTGGCATCTGGCCGCGGCGACGACCACGCCTGACGAGGACGTGGCGCGCGAGCTCGAGCTGGCCGCGGAGCGGGCGCGCACCCGTTCCGGCTTTGCGGCCATGGCCGCGGCCTACGAGCGGGCCGCCGAACTCACCCCCGACACCGCCAAGCGGTCGGTACGGCTGGCCGCGGCGGCCGTGGCGGCCAGCGACGCGGGCCAGCCGACCCGCGCGGGCTCGCTGGCCGACCGGGCCAGCGAGGAGATCCAGGACCCGCTGGCCCTCGCTCACCTGATCCAGGTGCGCGCCCATCGGGAGTTCGAGCAGGGCAGCCAGGCCGCGGCCGGCGAGCTCATCATCGCCGGCGCGGAGCGGGTCGCCAGGCTGGACGCCGAGCGGGCGGCCTACCTGATCGTGGAGGCGGTGCGCTGCGGATGGTACGCCGGCGACCCGGGCCTGGCGGAGCAGGCGGCAAGCCTGCTCAGGGCCCTGCCCAAGATCGGCTCTCCGCTGGTGAGCGGCGCGCTCGGGCTGGCCGCGCTGGTCAACGGCGACCTGAAGGATGCGGTCACACTCATGCAGGAGCTGGTGCTCGCTCCGGATCTGTCCGCGCTCCAGGTGCCAGGCCTGCTCTTCATGGCCCAGCTGTGCGCTCCCATCGGGCGCTACGGTCAGGGCGAGGCCGCCGCGGCGCGCGTGGAGGCCGAGTGCAGGGCCCACGGCATGGGCGGCTGGCTGACCACCGCCGTGGAGACCCGGCTGCAGGCGCAGATGCTGCTCGGCAGGTATCGCGAGGCGGCGACCAAGCTGGAGGAGATCATCCCCGTGATCGGCGACCTGGGGCAGCGGAACGGAGCGGTCGCGCTCACCGCGCTGCTCGCCCTGGCGTGCGGCGAGCTGGGCGACGAGCAGGGTTGCCGGACGGCGGCCGCGGCCGTCTTCGAACAGGCGGGAATGCGCGGGCTCCGCACGGCCGAGGCGGTCGCGGTGGCCGGGCTCGGGCGGCTGGAGCTCGCGCTGGGCCGTCCAAAGGCGTCGCTGGGGATCCTGGAGAGGCTGTCGGCCGCCAACGCGCCGGTGTCCGTGTTCTTCGCTCCTGACCGGATCGAGGCCGCCGTCAAGGCCAGGGAGCCCGAGCGGGCGCGCGAGCCCCTGGCGTACTACCTGAACTGGGCGGCCAGCGTCGGCGTCCCGTCCGCCGACGCGGTCGTACTGCGCTGCCGCGCCCTCGTCGAGAACGACGAGGACCTGTACGAGGAGGCCATGCGGGCGCACGAGCAGGGCGAGCAGCCACACGAGCAGGCCCGCACACGGCTGCTCTACGGCGAGTGGCTACGGCGGGCGCGCAAGCGTGCCGCCGCTCGCGCCCAGCTGCGCGCCGCCCTGGAGACCTTCGACCGGCTCGGCATGGTGCTGTGGGCCGAGCGCGCCCGCGCCGAGC
>NZ_JBFAIA010000161.1:0-18412 GCF_040654455.1 Nonomuraea sp. NPDC050691 | reverse complement strand
CCGTCGACGCGGCCCGGCGCGCGGGCGCCGACATCCGCACCGGCACCGCCGTGCGCGCGCTGCGCGTGTCCGGCGGACACGTCGACGTCGTGACCGACGAGGACACGTTCCGGGGGACCAGGGTGGTCCTCGCGTCGGGCGCGTGGGGCCTGGACCTGCTGCCCGGCGTCGCCCTGCCGCTGCGCACCCAGCGATCGTGCCTGTCGTGGTTCGAGCCCGCGGACGGCGGCGCCGGCTACGAGCCGGAGCGCTTCCCCACGTTCATCCGCGAGAGCGGCGACCTGGACGGCTGGGGCATCCCGGACGTGGACGGCCAAGGGGTCAAGATCGGTGTCGGCGGCACGGCCAGCAAGCGGTGGCTCGAACGCCCGGAGGACAACTGGCACGATCCCACACCTGACGACCTGGCCCCCGTGGAGGACTTCACGCGGCGCGCCTTCCCCGGGCTGCGTCCCCAGGCCGTCCGCGCCATGGCCTGCATGAACTCCAAGACGCCCGACGGCGACTTCATCATCGGCGCCGTGGGCGGCACCGATCGGGTGGTCTTCGCCGGCGGCTTCTCCGGACACGGGTTCAAGCACTCACCCGCCGTGGGCCTGGCCTGCGCCCAGCTCGCCCTCGACGGGCAGAGCGAGTTCGACCTCGCCACCTTCTCCCCCGACCGATTCGAGGACGTCCGATGAGCACCCGCCACACCCACCTCGGCCGCTCCGGGCTCCAGGTCAGCCGGCTGGCCCTCGGAACGATGAACTTCGGCCCGCTCACCGACGAGGCCACCGCGCACACCATCCTCGACGCCGCTGTGTCGAGCGGCATCAACCTCATCGACACCGCCGACGTGTACGGAGCCGACGCCAACCGGCAGGTGTACGGGCACGAACCGGAGAAGGGCCGCACCGAGGAGATCATCGGGACCTGGCTCGCCAAGACACCGGCCCGCCGCGACCAGGTCGTCCTCGCGACCAAGGTCTACGGCGCCATGGGCTCCGGCGTCAACGACATCCGGCTCTCCGCCCGGCACATCAGGCGGGCCTGCGACGAGTCGCTGAGACGCCTGCAGACCGACCACCTCGACCTCTACCTGCTGCACCACGTCGACCGGTCCACCCCGTGGGAGGAGATCTGGGAGGCGCTGTCGCTGCTGCGGCAGCAGGGCAAGGTCCTCTACTTCGGCACCAGCAACCACGCCGGCTGGCACATCGTGCGCGGCCAGGCCGTGGCCGAGCGGCGCGGGATGCTCGGCTTCGTCGTGGAGCAGAGCATCTACAGCCTGATGCAGCGCTCCGTCGAGCTCGAGGTGCTTCCCGCCTGCCGTGACCTCGGCATCGGCTTCCTGCCGTACAGCCCCTTGTACGGCGGTCTCCTCGGCGGGATCCTGCGCAAGCAGCACGCCGCGCGCAGCAAGGAGGGCCGCGCCGCCACGGGGCTGCGGAGCAGCCGCGAACAGATCGAGCGCTACGAGAAGGCGTGCGACGACTTCGGCGAGCACCCGGCCGTCGTCGCCCTGGCCTGGCTGCTGCACCAGCCGGGGGTCACCGCCCCCATCGTGGGGGCGCGCACGGTGGAGCACCTGGCCCTGGCCGAGCGCGCTCTCGACGTCACGCTCGACTCCGGGCAGCTCGCGCTCCTCGACGCCGTCTTCCCCGGCCCCGGGGGACCCGCTCCCGAGGCCTACGCCTGGTAGCCGGCGTCGAGGAGGCGTTCCCGGGCGGACGCCGGGGGGTTGAAGCGGGAGTACTCGGCTCCGGTCCAGCGCAGCGGACTCGCGCCGGTGATCTCGACGACGTGGTGCACGGTGAACTCGACCATGCGCTCGGCCCCCGGGACCGCCGCGGCGTGCCCGGGATCCCAGTCGGTCGCGGCGACGCCGGTGAGCTGCAGGCAGCCGCCGGTCTGCCAGTCGGGGAAGATCAGGCCGGCGGCGGGACTGGCCTCGATGTTGCCGAGGGTGCAGAACATGGCGTTGCCCCTGTAGTCGGGCCAGCGCAGCGTCGTCGGGGAGGTGACCTCGACGAACCCGGGGTTGCCGCCACGGTGGGAGGCGTCGGCGTCGCCCTCGCGATCGGCGGTCGCGACGAAGAAGGTGTCGGCCCGGGAGATCAGCGCGCGCTGCGCCTCGCTCAGGTGGCCGGCGGTGGTCACCGGGCCCGGTTCGACCGGCTGACCGGCCGGAACGGGGTGGCGCTTCGTGAGGTACTTCGGGCAGTTGGAGTAGACCTGGTCCAGCTCGACGCGGAACCCGCCGGGGGCCGGCCTGGCGCGGCCGTTCATCCTCATCCGCCGGCGGGTGGCCGGCTCGATGGCGATCATGCCGACCTGGAACGGCGCGCCGGCCGGGGCCGTGAGACGCGCGTGCAGGGGATCGCCGGGGCTGGGAAGCGCGGCGACGTCGATCGCCGCCGATCCGGAGACCTTGATGAAGCCCCTGGGGCCGGTGAGCAGCGAGGCCCAGACGCGGCCCCGGTCGTCGGCCGCGCCGATGACGAGCGTGACCTGCTGCTCCAGGAACTCGCGAGCGACGCCGGGTATCTGGCCGCGGATGGTCCGCGAGGCGGAGCGGGCCTGTTCCAGCAGACCGGCCCGTGCTTGTACGAGGTGCTCACCCGCGTGGTAGACGTCCGCCACAGCCTTTCACTCCCTCCTGGGTCGTCGTGCGGGCGATCAGAAGAAGCCGCAGGTGGGGGCGGTGCCCGAGGGAGCCGGGGCGGTGTCCGCGCCGGTGGGCGCGTAGATCTCCAGGCGGGTGCCGTCGGGGTCGGTGAAGAAGACGCCTCCCGAGGCGGCTCCCTCGCCGTGCGGCACCACGCCGTCGTACTGGAACCGGGCGCCCAGGTCGCGCAGCACCTGCTCGGCCGCCTTGACCTGGTCGATCGAGTCCGCCTGGAAGGACAGGTGGTGCAGGCCGGCCGAGGTGGCGCTGAAGGCGGTGTCGCTCTGCTGCCACAGGGTGACCATCAGCCGGTCGTCGCGGCCGAGGAAAGCCCAGCGCCGCTCGTTCTCCTTGCCTTCCGCCATGACCTCGAAGCCGAAGACCTGCACATAGAACGGCAGCGAACGCTCTATGTCCGTGACGTTGAGACCGACGTGCCCGGTCCGCAGCGAGCTCGGGCCGGTGGTGGAGTGTGTCATCCCATGCCTCCGATCGGAATCCGGGGAGACCCCGGACAGCCGTGACTAACCACTGATATGAAGATTAGTGGTTAGAGCGAGGCGTGGCAACCGGCTATTCGAGTTTGGCTGGTTAGTGGAGCGGGCCGTCAGGCGGCCGGGCGGCCGAGGCTCCGCAGCTGGCCGGGGGTCAGCTTGGAGACGTTCTGGTCGACGGGGGACTCGGTGTACTGGTGAATGGTCCAGGACTTCCAGTCGGCCGGCGGGGTGACCGTGCCCTTGGGCTTGCTGTAGTGGGCGACCCAGAGCGGGTACGCGGCCAGGCCCTTGCCGTAGGTGTCGGCGAAGTTCCAGCCGCTGTAGAACATCGGGGTGACCCCGGTCTTGGCCTTCACGTACGACAGCCACGCCTTGGCCCAGGCGTTGACCTCGGCGACGGACCTGCCGTCGGTGGTCTCCAGGTCCAGGACCAGCAGGTCGCCGGCCTTGGCGGGCTGGGAGTTCACCACGGACAGGAAGTGGTCGGCCTCGGCGACGGGGTCGTTGCCGGGGTGGCCGAAGTGGTAGGCCCCGCGCACGATGCCCTTCTTGGCCAGCGCCTGCCAGTGCTCGGCGAAGGCGGAGTCGCGGAAGCTCGTGCCTTCGGTGGCCTTGATGATGCCGAACTGGGCGGAGCTGGCGTTCCAGTCGTACGGCGCCTCGTGGTGGGAGATGTCCAGGCCGTAGCTGAGGGACCCGGGCTGCTGCTCGGCCGCGTGCACCGGGCCGTGATCGGCGGGTGAGGCGATCGCCGTGCCGGTCACGCCGGCGACGGCGGTGGTTCCGGCCAGGAGCGCCCCGCCGATGGCCAGGCTGAGGCGCGTGGTGGGGAGGGAACGGACGACGGTGGCAAGCCAGGTCTTGGGCATGAGGGTATCGACTCCTTGCTTCCATGCCGCCTGCCGGGTTAGCTGACGGGTTCGGGCGTGGAAGTGCCCTACGGCCGCGCAGTGAGGGCTGGCGTCCGATTCACCCCGGAGAAGATGGGTCCCCGGCTCCGCGAGGCGCGGACTCGGCGGCCGGGCACTGTCGCGAGGGATCTCCCGGGACAGTGCACGGTCTGGTCAACGAAGCGGCAACGGCGTGACCCGGATTGTCCGGCCGCGCCCGTACCGCGCTAGGAAAAGGTATGCATATGCCCTGCGTACGGCAAGTGGCCTCACCTGGCGCACAGGGGTGCCGGCTGTCGCACGGGCACTGAAGGCCCGACGGCACAGGGATTCGCGGGCTCGGTAAAAAATGCGCGTTCCCCCGCGACGGCACCGGCCTGCGGAGGGCGTGACACAGCCGTGGACGGACCGGCAGAATGTGCCGGTCCGTTTCCCGATCATGAAGCGAGCGCCCATGAAACGCTGGATCCCCCTGTCGATAGCGGCCCTGGTCTCCGCCGCGCTGGTCACACCGCCCGCCCCTGCCCGGGCCGCCGTCGACCCGGTCGCCTCGCTGCGGAAACAGATCGCCAAGCGTCAGGCGGTGCGGGTGGTGGAGCTGAGCGGCCTGTACCTCGGCCGCGACCAGGATGTCTTCCAGGTGGAGAACCGCGGCGTCCTCATGCTCGGTGGAACGAGTGTGGGCGCGGCCGACATGACCCGTACCCTCCGTCCCGGGTTCCGGATGCGCGACCAGATGAAGGAGGG
Source organism: Nonomuraea sp. NPDC050691 (assembly GCF_040654455.1). NCBI lineage: Bacteria > Bacillati > Actinomycetota > Actinomycetes > Streptosporangiales > Streptosporangiaceae > Nonomuraea > Nonomuraea sp. NPDC050691. The sequence continues at coordinate 13,628 of NZ_JBFAIA010000161.1, read as the reverse complement.
TGCCTGGGACGCGGCGAAGGTGGCGACGGAGTCCAAACCTCACCGCTCGATCGCGGTGAACGGACAGCTCTACCGGTCCGGCGCGCTGTACGCGCCCGTGCTGCCCGAGGGCAGGACCTGGGCGGCGGCGGGCCGCAGGAGCGCCACCACGGCGGCGTACGGTGACCAGCCGATCAACGTCTTCGAGCCGGCCACCTTGAAGACGCTCCTGACCACGGCTTCCAGCAAGCGCCCCGACACGTACGGAACCGACCTGAAGGCCACCATGTACCGGGGCACGATCACCTTCCAGCGGTTGCACGCGGTCTCCCCGACCTTCCGTGCCCTGATCGGCGGCCGGCCCTTGGCCGCGGTCGCCGCGACGAAGATCAGCTGGGCGCTGCACGTCGACGACGAGCGGGGCCAGGCCCTCACCCTGGACGTCGGCTGGCCCGTCTCCGGCGGCCGCCGGGCGGGGGTCTTCAGCCAGTACCCCGGCCGGGACCACCCGAGAACGCTGGCCATGCGCGTCTCGGCGCCTCGTCCCGCACAGGTGGCGCCGGAATCGTCGCTGACCGGGGCGCTGCCCCGCCCCAGCGCCCTGCTCGACCTGACCTTCCCGGCCAAGCCATGACGGACGCGGGGCAGTGCGACTGCGGTGCGGCGGCCGGCCCGCTGGGCGTGTGCGTGGACTACTACCACGGAATCCTGGCTGAGGAGCAGGCCGACCCTCTGATGTACAGGTGGCACGGGGTTGTGGTCTGCGCCTACCTCCTGCAGCATCCTTCCAGGGCCCATGAGAAGTACCTTGACGGCCAGTTCCGTCAGTTGCAGCTCTACGTGGACAAGGGCCTTGACGCGCTGCTTCGCGTGGCCGCTCACCAGGTGGCGCGCAACAGGCACACGGCTCGGTCGGGCTACGACATGGCGCCGCTCGAACCGTACGAGCCGCTCCCGCCGGGCGGACCTCCCGGGCACTTCCGCGCCACGTTCTGCGGGTTGCCGTTCAGCGACGGCAGCTTCGTCGCGGATGGGCATGCGGCGTACGGACGCCGCATCACCCTCATCGCCGAAGCGACCGTGGAGTCCTGGAGATCCCTCCGGAGCTGACGCCGGAGCCGGGCGCACGGCGCCGTCGGCGGCACCGTGGCCACACCGGCGCCAAACCCCGGCTCCGTAGATTCGGACACGCCAAGCGATCCAAGGTGAACGGAGCACGAAGCATGCCGACCCAGAACGTGGAGATGCCGCAGTTCGCGCCGGCCGGGAACAGCGCGCCCAGCGTGACGACCGACGCCCCGCACGAGCGCGCCTGGTACCCGCCCTTCCTGTCTCCCCGTGCCGAGTAACCCGGTGACCGAGTGACCGCCGGCCGGTGGCGGGACAGTCCGCCGCCGGCCTTCCCCCTGGGTGAACCGAGGAGACGCCACGTGACCGCCGTACCCCCCGACGACCCGATCTCCCACATCGACCTGGCATCACCCGGATGCCGCCGACCGGCTGGAGCGGCTGAGCCGCGCCGCGGACGCCGAGGTGCGCCCCGTCATGTACGACCCGGTGCTGCGCAACGCGTTCGAGAACGACATGGCGGCGCGCTGCTCATGCTCGGCCTGTACCGGTCGGGGCGGCAGGCCGAGGCGCTGGCGGTCTGCAGCGGGCTGCGGGCGACGCTGGTCTCCGAGCACGGCCTGGAGCCGACCCCTGCCGTGCGCGATCTGCACCGGCGCATCCTCGCGGCCGACCCCGCCCTCACCCAGGCGCCGTATCGTGATCTTTCATGAGATTCATGGCTGTCCTCGTCGTCCTCCTCGCGGTGTGCGGAGCGGACGACCACGCGACGCGGGTGGCCACGTGGCGCCTGACCCACACGGCGCAAGGACTGACCGGCCGGGTGGACTCCACACGGATCGGCTCCATAGGCGTCATGGGACAGGGACAGGGGCAGGCCTGGGCCGTGCTGGCCGAGGAGAACGGGCGGAAAGGCGGTTCCTGGTCCTGGACGATGCTGCGCCGGGACGGCGTCTCCTGGCGGCCCGCCCCGCCGCCGAAGGGCGTCAGGGGCTCCGGCGCGTGGTTCGCCGCCTCCCCGTCAGGCGACGACCTGTGGCTGTTCGCCGGGGACCGGCCCTTCCAGCTGGCCGGCGGTCGGTGGGTGTACCGTCCGTGGCCCAGCAGGTTCGCGCGTGAGTCCGTCGCCGTCGGGGCCAGGGACGACGTCTGGATCTCCGAGTACGGCGGCCCGGACGACTACTCCGGATCCGGACTCCGCCACTGGGACGGCCGCTCGTGGGAAGCGGTTCCCAAGCCGAGCCCGTACGGCGACCTCGACCAGGTCTCGCGCGTCGCCGCCTCCGGCAGGGGCGAGGTGTGGGCGGTGGTTCATGCCGCCGGAGAGGCCACGGTGATCCGGCGGGACGGCTCGGGCTGGGCCACCACTCCTCTTCCTCCCGCGCCCGGCTGCCCTCCCGCGCCCGCCGGCGTCTTCTACGGCATGGCGGCCCGTGCCCGCGACGACGTGTGGCTGATCACGCAGGGCGCCGCCCAGCGGTCGGGGTCCTGTGAGGTGCCCGATCGCGGCCTGGTCGCGCGGTGGGACGGCACCGCGTGGAGGTGGCTGGACCTGCCGCTGGCCGGCGCCTGGCTGCCCGCCGTCCGCGCCGACCGGGCCGGCGGCGTGTGGATCGCCGTCAACCCCGCCCACGGGCAGTCGTACGTGCTCAACTTCCGCCACGGCCGCTGGACCCGGTCGACGCTGCCCTCGGAAGGGGGATGGGCGGGGTTCGTGGACATCGTCCCGGTGCCCGGCACGACCCGGCTGTGGGCCCTGGCCCGCCGAGGCGACGGCACCCTGCTGATCTACGAACTGGCCTGACCGCCAGAAAGCTCATTTATCCGTATTTGAACCTGGCAAGGGAGGGCGCCGTACCAGGCCGAGAGAGAACCGAAAGGGGCATCATGAACATGCGCACCCTCACCGTCCCCGGCCTGTCCATCGCCGCCACCCTGGTCGCCACCTCACTCAGCCCGGTCTCCGCGCAGGCCGGCACCCCGATCTACCTGGCCGCCGCGCTCAAAGGGGTGAACGAGGTGCCCGCCCAGGGGACGAAGACGGGCGACCGGGACGGCAGCGCGGTCGCCGTCTTCCGGATCCACGGCCACCGGGTCGACTACGCCGTCCGATGGCACAAGGTCGACGCGCCCAGCGGGTTCCACATCCATCGGGGGCAGGCGGGTCAGAACGGCGATGTCAGGGTCCCGTTCTTCGGCCAGGCACTGCCGTCCACGCTGCACGCCGTCAAGGGCACGGTCCTCGTCAAGGACACCGGTCTGCTCGGCCGCATCGTCACCAACCCCGGCAACTGGTACGCCAACCTGCACAACGCCGAGTTCGGCGGCGGCGCCGTACGGGCGCAGCTGTACCGGATCCACCCGGTGGAGCTGGAGTCGGTGCTGGCGCACGGGTTCGGCGCCACGCTCACCACGCGCGCCGCCGGGCGGCAGGAGGTGCCGGCTCCCGGCATGAAGGTCGGCGACCCCAACGGGCGCGCCGGGTGGCTGGTGCAGCCGGACGGCGACCGGGTGTGGTTCGCCGCGGCGTGGAAGGGGATCGCGGCGCCGGTCGGCGCGCACATCCACCGCGCCCCGAAGGGCAGGAACGGGCCGGTTGTCGTGCCCTTCTTCGCCGCTGCCAAGGGCCTCCCGGCCAGTGTCGACGGCGTCGCCGGCAGCGCGGCCACCTCCGCCGCGGTGGCCCGCCGCATCTGGAAGAACCCGAAGAACTGGTACGTGAACCTGCACACCGCCGAGTTCCCCGGCGGCGCGGTACGCGGCCAGCTCTACCGGGGCGACTGGTAGACACCCGGCCGCCCGGGCCGCCGCGAGGGCCGGGCTCAGGAGTGCGGACGTTCGTCCACGACCTGGACGAGCTTGCCCGTGCGCGGATGCGTCACCAGCTCGGACGGCCGCACCCACTCGATGATCAGCGGGTGGACGAACCCCTGCTCCACGCAGTCGGGGTAGAGCGGCCGGGCCGCGTGGACGGCCTCGACCAGCCGCTCGGTCAGCCCGGCGGGCGGCTCCTCGGCGCCCGCCAGGCGGAGCACGAGGCCGTCCTTGCCGTCCCAGCGGCGCTCGACCATCTGCATCCCGGTCATCACCCCGCCGGGGTCGGCGCCGGCGAGCGCGGCGCGGACGTCCTCGTAGGCCATGGCCACGTTGGCCACCCTGGCGCCCTCGACCGTCCGGCCGACCAGGCGGAACCCGCGGCACTCGGCGTCCACCCACTCGGCCAGGTCGCCGACCGGGTAGCGGATGATCGGCATGAGCGTGCGGAAGAGGTTGGTGACCACCACGCGGCCGCGCACACCCGGCTCGGTGATGGGCTCGCCGGTCACCTCGTCGACGAGCTCGACCAGCGTGCGCTCGGGGAAGGCCTCGTGCACCCGCACGTCGTCACCGGGCACCGGCGCGCCGACCAGGCCGGCGTCCACCGTGGCGTACCCCAGCGACGCGATCGCCGCACCCGGGAAGGCCTTGGCCAGGCGCGGGCGCAGGTCGTCGAAGAGCAGGTCGCCGGCGAACAGCAGTAGTTCCACCGAACGCGCGTCCAGCCCCTTGGCGATCACCGCCTCCGCCACCCCGCCGAGCTTCATCGGCGTGCCGGCCAGCACGTTGACGCCGAAGCCGGCGATCAGGTCGGCGACGTCCTCGTCCGGCGTGTGGCCGGCGACCGGCAGCCGCACGTTCTCCACCGGCGCGTTGTGCAGGGCGGCCTCGATGTAGAGGAAGCCGCCGTACAGGTGCCCGGCGAAGAACAGGTTCGCCACCCGGTGGCCGGGCCTGAGCCCGGCCCGGACCATGCCCGCGCCGAACGCGGAGGTGGAGTCGAAGTGCTCGGTGCGGGTCCACGGGGAGACCTTCGGCGCGCCGGTGGTGCCGCCCGAGGTGTACACGCCGGCGTCCGTCAGCGGACCGGTCAGCAGCCGGTTGTCCGGCCAGGTGTTGGCCGCCCAGAAGGCCGCCTGGTCGATGATCGGCAGCCGGGCGAGGTCCGAGACGCCCTCGGGCACGTCACGGTAGAGGTCGGCGTAGAACGGCGAGTTGCGCCGGGCGAAGTCGATCAGGTGGCTCAGCGGTCTGGCGGGCATCCGGTTCTCCTCGATGCGGTTTCGGGGCGGTTTCGGGGCGGATTCGGGGCGGATTCGGGACGGTCGCGGGTCAGCGCCGGCTCAGGGGCGCTCAGGTTCGGCTGTGGAGCCGGCCGGGGAGCGGGCCGGGGGTCCTTCGTTCATGACGGCCTGCCGGAGACGGCGACGCTCTGGCCGCGGAACTCGGCCACGACCTCGCCCCCGGGACGGCGCACGGTGACGTCGTAGACGCCGTGCCTGCCGTACCGGACCCGCTCCTCCGCCTCGGCCAGCAACTCCTCTCCCGGCGCCGCCGGGCGTACGAACGTCACCTGGGCGCTGTGCGCGAGGGTGACCGGGCCGCGGCTGTTGCAGGCGTAGGCGAAGGCGGCGTCGGCGAGCAGGAACACGTAGCCGCCGTGGGCGACGCCGTGCAGGTTGACCATGTCGCCCGTGACCCGCATGCGGAGCCGGGCCCGGCCGGGGGCGAGCTCCTCGAGCGTGATGCCGAGCGACCGGCAGGCCGGGTCCTCGGTGTGGCCGCTCATGCGGAGGCCCCCAGCCAGGTACGGGCCAGTGCCCGCACGGTCGAGCCGTCGGCGTCGGCGAGCTTGGCGGCCAGGTAGTCCGCCACCCAGGCGCTGGTGGGGATACGGAACGGCGGGTCCTCGGCGGTCAGCGCGCCCACCACCACCTCGGCCACCTCCCACTTGGACTGGCCGGCCCCCTCCCAGCCCTTGCCACGCACCCAGTCGATGTAGCCGGCGAAGGTCTGGGCGTAGGGGCCGGAGGCCGCCTGGATGGTCTTCCGGTTGATGTCCGGAAAAATCCCGAACCGCGTGTCGGACACGAACCCGGGCACGACCACCGACACCGTCACCCCGTGCGAGGCCGCGACCGGGGCCAGGCTCTCCATGAACCCCTCGACCGCGAACTTCGCCGCCGCGTACGCCTCGTTGAACGGCTGGCCCACGACGCCGTGCACGCTGCCGACGGACACCAGGCGCCCGCCCGAGGCCCGCAGCAGCGGCATCGCCACCCGGCTGACGGCGATCACCCCGAAGAAGTTGACCTCCAGGTTGGCCCGCAGGGCCTCCATGGTGGACATCTCCATCGTGGGGTCGAAGTTGGACACGCCCGCGTTGTTGACCAGCGCGTCCAGCCGCCCGTACTCCTCCCGCACCGCGCGCAGGCAGGACTCGGCCGACCCGGCGTCGGTGACGTCGAGCCGCCGGACGTCCAGCTCGACCCCCGCCTTCCCCGCGGCCTCCAGCAGCTCGCCGGCCCGGTCCGGGTCCCGCATGGTCGCCACCGTGGCGAACCCGGCCCGCGCCGCGGTGACCGCGGTCGCCAGCCCGATGCCGGACGAGGTTCCCGTGATCAGGACCGTCTTCATGAGGCGCTCCCCGCGAGCTCGCTCTCCTGCTTCTCCAGCAGCGGCTGGATGCCCAGCGCGGGCAGGAACGACAGCGCCGCGAGCAGCGTCCCGCCGGCCATGACGACCCGGGCGGCGTCGAGCACGCCCAGACCGGGGGTGAGCAGCGTGACCGCCGAGCCGCCGGCCAGGGCCGCCAGCGGGATCACACCCCAGGTCGCGGTCCGGAAGGCGGCGTGCATCACGCCCTGGTTCTCCGCCGGCATCCGCGACTGCCGGATGGGCGCGCTGCAGACGTTGATGCAGGACATGAAGAAGCCGTAGCAGCCGATCGTCACGCCGATCACGGCGGGCGGCGGGAGCGTGGGGGCGGCCAGCACGCCCAGGCCGACCAGGCAGTGGAGCAGGAGCGCCCAGGCCATGGTGCGGCCCAGGCCCAGCCGCTCGCTGATCCTGGGCGCCGCGAGGGCGCCCAGGACGGCTCCCACGGCCGCCGCCGACATCGCGGCGCCGTACGCGGCGACCTGGACCCCCAGCCCCTGGTAGGCGAGGACGGGCAGGACGGTGACGAAGACCGGGCCGCCCGAGTTCAGCGTCACGGCGGCCACGACCACCCGGCGCAGCACCGGATCCGCCCAGTTCAGCCGGAAGCCCAGCGCCAGCCGCGACCAGACCGAGCCCTGCTGGACCGTCGCGGTGCCCCACGGGCGCATGGAGGTGAAGCAGGCGGCCGAGAGCAGGTAGCTGGCCGCGTCGACGAGCAGCGCCGCCACGCCGAACACGTGGTAGAGCCCCGCGGCGATCGACGGCCCGGCCACCTCCGACACCGTCCGGCTGCCCTCCAGCCTCGAATAGGCGCGGACCAGCCGGTCCTGCGGCACGGTGGCGGGCACGGCGACCAGGTAGCCGACGTTGAAGAAGATCGTCGCCCCGCTGACCAGCGCCACGCAGAGGAACAGCAGCGGCGTGCTCAGCACCCCCGTCCAGTACGCGACCGGGATGGCCGCGATCGCCGCCAGCCGCACGAGATCGCAGGTCACCATGGTGACGCGCTTGTTCCACCGGTCCACCAGGACGCCGGCGATCGGCCCGAGCAGGGGGATGCCGAGATACTGGGCCATGGAGACCACGCCCACCTCGAACGGCGAGGCGTCCAGCGCGAAGATCATCAGCGTCGGCACCACGAACACGGTGATCCGGTCGCCGACGAGGCTCACCGTCTGGCCGCTCCAGAACAGGTTGAACTCCCGCCCCAGGGACCCGGGCAGCCGTAGCCTCACGACTCTTCCCTGATGACGAAGCTCGCGGTCTTGCCGGTGCGCTCGTTGCTGATCAGCGCGTCGGCGACCCGTACGCGGAAGGACTCCGGGTCGTGCTGGAAGGCGGTGCTGAGCGTGAAGGTCGCGGCCATCAGGTCACGTCGCAGCCGTCCGGCCAGGCCGGGAGGCGCGTCGGGGCCGGCGAGCAGCAGCACCTCGACGGCGGAGACCCGGCCGCGCTGCTCGGTGACGACGATCTGCGCCCGCGTGACGCCGGGCTCCCGCTCGGCCTGTGCCACGATGTCGTCGACGTGCAGGCCGAGACCGCGCACCTGGACCACGGAGTCGCGCCGGCCCAGGATCCGCAGCGCCCTGCCCTCGGCGCCGCACGCGCAGGCGACGAACCGGCCGGCGTCGCCGGTCCGGTACCGCAGCACGGGGTTGAGCATGTCCGGGTTCAGCGTGGTGAAGTCCAGCAGCTCGTCCTCGCCCACGTGCACGAGCTGCTCGGGCAGCGGGTGGAAGACGTCGGCCGGGCAGTCGGGCGTGTTGGTGCCCACCACCCAGGTCTCGGTGCTGCCGAACATGCCCCACCGGCGCGCCCGCGGCGCGACCACGGCCATGTCCTCGTCGAGCTGCGGGTGCCATGCCTCGCCCAGCCAGAGCACCTTGCGCAGGCTCGGCAGGCGGACCCCGGTGGCGCGGGCGTGGGCGAACCACAGCCGCAGCACGCTCGGCGTGCCCCCGAACGCGGTCACGCCTCTGGCCGCGAGGAACGACAGCCAGTCGCCGTACTCGTCCCTGGTGACCGAGCCGAGCGCGATGACCTGGCACCCGGACAGGTCGGCGAACGCGGCGGCCAGGAAGTGGGCGCCCCACATGCGCCCCGCGCCCCAGCCGTTGACGAAGACGTCGTCGCGGTCCAGCGGCTGCCACTGGGCGTGCACGCCGGCCATGTAGAAACCGGTGGGGGCGTATCCCACCTTGGGCGCGCCGGTGCTGCCGCCGCTCTGGAACAGCCAGGTGGCGCCGGTCCCGGCCCTGGGCTCCAGGTGGGCGAGGGCCACGTTCAGCTCGTCCTTGACCAGCGCCGGCAGCGCGGCCACGTCCTCCAGCGAGAGGATCTTGTCGTGGCCGGCGTAGCGGGGGGCGAGCGCGGGGACGGACTTCAGGCCTTCCAGCGTGCGCTGCGCGACGCGGAGGTCGAGGTCGGGGGACAGCGAGAAGTCGCTCATGATCTCTCCAGCCATCGGGTGTGGGCGTCGCGGCAGGCGGTCCAGCGGGCACGGGTGATGTCGCGCTGGAGGGTCCGGGCAGGGTCGCCCCAGTCCGGCGCGATCACGCCGTCGGGTTCCAGCTCGGAGAACCAGAACCGCTCACCGTCGAAGAGGAAGTCGACGCAGAAGAACGGGATGGGCAGCTTGGCCGCGAAGTACTCGGTGGCCGCGGCCAGCTCCGCCGGGACCTCCGGGAACTCCATCGCGCCGCCCCTGCTGGCGTTGGCGACCGGCGAGCCGGGCTGCGGGGTCCGTTTCATGACGGCGTACGGCTTGCCGTCCACGACGTAGACGCGGTAGTCGATCGTGCCGTCGCCCAGGTACGGCTGGATCACCAGCGCGGTGTCGCCGCCCTGCGCCAGGCTGGCCAGGCCGCGGATCTCCTCGGCGTCGCGCGCCAGGTTCACCCCGCCCCCGCCGCACCACCCGGCCGGCTTGACGATGGCCGGGTAGGTCAGGTCGTCCAGCGCCACCTCGTACAGGTGCTTGCCGGTGTCGCGGCCGGTGCCGATCCGGATGGTCGGGATGGGCGGCACGGGGGAGTCGTGCAGGTACAGGACCGTGGCCAGCTTGTCGTTGGCGATGGGCGACAGCCAGGCCGGGAAGGGCAGGTAGAAGCCGGCCTGCTCCAGCACGGCGTAGAGCGCGTACTGGTTGAAGACGTCCATCGACTGGTACGGCAGGGAGTACAGCGCGGTGATGAAGAGCGTGTCCTCGGGAGTGACCGGCTCCTGGTCCACGTAGACGCGCGGCTTGCCGGTGGCCAGGCCGTCGACCGTCACCGCGTCCGGCGCGTGCCGGCACCACGTCATGCCGAGTTCCGCGGCCACCTCGGCGTACAGGTCCCAGAAGAAGGGGTGCCACATCGCCTGGGCCCGCGTCGACTCCCGGTCCGGGAAGATCCAGCACATGCGGCGCAGCGAGCTCATGGTTGTCCTTTCCACCAGAGGCGGCCCGGCTCGGGGAGGGTGTCGATCGGGTCGTAGAAGGGGAACCGGCGGTCCGGGTCGGGCGGCTCGCCCAGGCCGATGCCGTGGTTGACGGTCCAGTAGGAGATGCCGAGCGCGCGGTCGTACTCGGCAACCTGGTGCACCCACCGCTTGCCGACGTACGGCACGTCGCACACGACCCGCGGCGTCGCGTAACCCGGCAGGTAGCCCATGACGGCCTCCTGCAGCCGCTGGCCCTGGTGGAGCGGGATCCGCCAGTGCTCGGCGTTGGGGATCATGTCGCAGAGGTAGAAGTAGTACGGCAGGATCCCGGCCTCCCCCTGGAGGGCGAAGCACAGGTCGAGCAGGTCGGCCGGGGTCGTGTTGACCCCGCGCAGCAGCACGCCCTGGTTGCGCACGTCCCGCACCCCGGCGTCGAACAGGGCCCGGGTCGCCTCCGCCACCAGGGGCGTCACCGACTGCACGTGGTTGGCGTGGGTGTGCACGGCGAGGTTCACCCCCCGGTGGCGGGCGAGCCGCGCCACCCGGCCCATCCCCTCCGTGACGCGGGGCTGGAGCCAGTGCTGCGGCAGCCCGACCAGGGCCTTGGTGGCCAGCCGGATGTCGCGCACCGACTCCAGGTCCAGCAGGCGCAGCAGGAACGACTCCAGCCGGGGCCAGGGCACGTTGGCCACGTCGCCGCCGGAGACCACCACGTCGCGCACCTGGGGGGTGCGCTTGAGGTAGTCCAGCATCAGCTCCTCGCGATCCACCGGCTTGAGCGTCAGCCGCGCCTTGGTGACCTGGGGGGTGGAGGAGCCGACCAGGTCCATCCGGGTGCAGTGCCCGCAGTACTGCGGGCAGGTGGACAGCAGCTCGGCCAGCACCTTGGTCGGGTAGCGGTGCGTCAGCCCCTCCACCGCCCACATCTCGGCCTCGTGCAGGGAGTCGCGCCGCGCCCGCGGGTGGCTGGGCCACTCGGGGTGCCGGTCCGAGGCCACCGGCAGCAGGTACCGGCGGACCGGGTCGGCGAGGAACGCCTCGGTGAAGGCGGCCGGCTGGAGCGGCGCGCCGGGCGCCATCACGTTCAGCAACTGCGGGGTGACCAGCATGGACATGGTCGCGAAGCGCTCCACGTCGGCCTGGAGGTCGGCGTAGAAGGACTCCTGGAGCAGGTCGCCGGCGACCGCGCGGAGCTGGCCGGCGTTCTTCACGCAGTGGGCGCGCTGCCACTGGGCGTCGCGCCACTGCGCCTCGGTGACGCCGCGCCAGCCCGGCAGGCGCCGCCAGTCCGGTTCCACGAGCGGGCGGCGCGCGTACCTGTAGGGCGGGCCGGCGGCGTCGGGCCCGTGGAGCGGACCGGCGGCGCCGGCAGGCATCGGGTGGCTCATGCGGCGAACAGCGCCGCGTGCCGGGTGCGGAGCTCGCGCTTGAGCACCTTGCCTGTGGGGCCGAGCGGGTAGTCCTCGCCGGTCCTCGCGATGACCACCGCGGCCAGCGTGGCCAGGCCGGCGTCGGCCAGCGCCTTGTTGGCCTTGTCCCGCACCTCCTCGGCGGTGGCGTTCGCGGCCTCCGCCTGGAGCCGCACCACGGCGATCGGCCGCTGCCCCTCGCCCGCCGGTCCGGGCACGCCGACGACCGAGCAGTCCTGCACCAGGTCCGCGCAGTCGGCGATGAGGACCTCCTCGACGGGCAGGCTGTAGACCGGCCCGGCCAGGGTGTCGATGACGTCCACGGTGCGGTCGAGGTGGTAGAAGGTGCCCTCGGCGTCCCTGCGGGCCACGTCGCCGGTGAGCCAGAAGCCGTTGAGCTCGAAGCTCTCGGTCAGGCGCGGGTCGTTCCAGTAGCCGGGGGTGCGCGAGGGGGTGATCACCCCCAGCAGCCCGACGGTGCCGTCGGGCACCTCCTCGCCGTTCTCGTCCAGGACCGCGGCCCTGATGACCGCGTCCTGCGCCTTACCCACGCAGCGGTCGTCGCGCGGCGTCTCGGGCGTGAACACCATGCCGAACAGCGCCATGCCCATCTCGGAGGAGCCCAGACCGTCGATGAACTGGGAGCCGGGCAGCGGTTCGCCGGCGGAGGCGCCGGCGGGCAGCAGCCACGGCTTGATCAGCCCGGCCGGGCGTTCGCCGAGCTGGACCAGGCGGCGGATGTGCCCGTAGTGGGCGGAGTCGCCGGTGTTGAACCACGAGTGCACCCGGGCCGCGCCCTTGACCGGCAGCTCGCCGGTGGCCAGCTCGACGAACGTGCGCGGGAAGGAGGCGAGCATGGTGGGCTGGAAGGCCTCCATCACCGGCTCGACCACGGCGCGCCGCCAGTCCGCCATGACCACGGTCGGCAGGCCGAGCAGGACCGCGGTGAGGAAGTAGCTCAGCCCGCCCGCGTGCGTGTGCGGCATGAGCGACATGAGCCGGTCGTACGGCTCGGCAGGGAAGCGCTCCATCCTGGCCTGCTTGCCGTCCCAGAAGGACCGGTGGCCGAGCGTCGTGGACTTGGGCACCCCGGTGGTGCCGGAGGAGTGGATCAGCGCCACGATGTCGTCCGGTTCGTGCCGGTGGGGGTAGGACTCCGGGAGCGTGCCCGAGGCGGCGTCGAAGGCGCGGACCTCGGAGGCGAGCGCGATGAACCGCGGCCGGTTCTGCGGGTCGTTGCGGTAGGCCACCTGCAGCCGGGTGGTGTCGTCGGCGACGATGCCCACCGCGCCCACGTGGTTGAGGTAGCGGACCATGACGTCCGGCCGCATCGCGTCGTTGATCATGGCGGGGATGGCGCCGAGCGCGGTGAGCGCCAGGAAGTGGATCAGCGGCTCGAGGCCCTCGGCCACGACGATCCCGACCGGGTCGCCCGGCCGCACGCCGTTGGCGTGGTACCAGCGGGCGTAGCCGTCGCGCATTCGGGCCAGGTCGACCAGGCTGTGGCCGCGCAGCACGACTTGGCCGCGGTGGTCGGTGCGGTGCGTGTGGACGAACGGCACGTCCCGGTTGGGGTTGCCCGCCAGGGCGTGGTCGAGGAAGTTGCCCGCGCCCAGCTCCGGCTCGGTCATGAACCGCCGGCGGACGGGCAGGGGTGCGATCGAGGTCATGGTGTTTCCCTCCAGGTGATCTCTGCCGCCACGCGGTGACCTGACCGGATGGCGCCTTCCATGAGGCCGAAGAACTCGGTGCTGGTCTCGGTGCCGGCCCAGTGCACGCGCCGGTGCGGGGTGGCCAGCCGGGGGCCGAGGCGCAGCCAGTCGCCCGGGCCGAACAGGGCCGCGTAGCAGCCCCGGCTGTGGGGCTCGTTGACCCAGTCGGTGAGGTGGAACGCGGTCGGCGGCGGCAGCTCGGGGAACACCCGCGCGGCCTGCGCCACGGCCAGCTCGCGCTGCTCGCGGGCGGGGAGCGCGGCGTAGCGGCGCGCCTCGCGGCCGGTGACGAAGCCGGTGAGCACGCCGGCCCGCCCCCCGGCCGGGGAGTCGTCCACGGTGGACAGCAGGGGGCCGCCGGCGTTGACCGACCAGCCGGACAGGCCCTGCTCGCGCCAGAGCGGCGACGGGTAGACCAGGTGGACCTTCACCGCGCAGCCCGGGCCGGTCACCGGGGTGGAGCGGGGCGCGGGCAGCCCGGGCCGGTGGTCGATCGCGTCGGCGAGCACCGGGGGGACCGCCACCACGGCGTGGGTTCCGCGCACCTGGCCGCGCGGCG
>NZ_JBFAIA010000160.1:0-18445 GCF_040654455.1 Nonomuraea sp. NPDC050691 | reverse complement strand
GGCGCGGGGTCGGAGGGCGGCGCGGTCACCTCGGGCGCCGCCCGCCACTCCCGCGGGGCCACGTCGAGCCGCCCGCCCGGCCACCACAGCACGCGCAGGGGCGTCACCTCGATCCACACCCGCGTCCAGTACCAGGTCTTGCTCCGCATCAGCAGCCACGACGTCGTGGTGAAGGCTCGCGGGAACTTGGCGGCGGCCGCGCGCAGGTAGCGGTCGGTGTTGGCCTGCAGGTCGGCGTCGCGCACGGCGGCCAGCCCCTGAACGAGGGCGACCGGCGCGTCCGGGATGCCGCAGCCCGTGGGGTCGGAGAACAGCAGCGCGACGCGCGGGTCGCGCCTGGCCCGCTCCGCCTTGGCGGGGTAGGTCAGGCCGGTGGTGACGTCGAGCGTGCGGCCGCCGTCGCCGACGAAGGGGACGACGGGCCAGGTGACGGGCACTCCGGCGCGGGTGAGCGAGGCGTACTCACAGGTGATCGAGCGTTCGAACAGGCTGGCCAGCTCGCGCGGCCACGCGCTCCGCCTGTCCTGACCGGTCGGTGTCCGGGTCATTGCTACCGCCCCCTTGGCGTGTGCCGTTCCGTGGATGACTGATGCGCCCAGGGTGCGGGACGTCACTTGGCCCCCGGTTGGACTGGTTCCCAGGGGTTCGCGCCAACCACCGGCCAAGCGCCTCTTCAGTGAGAAACAGGCCTATGGCCCCCTATCCCGTCATGGGAGGATGACGCTCGCACGTGGGGACGGGGACAGAAACGGGTGCCATGCTTCAGCTGCACATCCTTGGACCGCTCCAGATCACCCTCGGCGGCCGTCCCGTCGATCTCGGGCCGGCGCGGCAGCGCGCGGTGCTCGCGCGCCTGGTGGCCGAGGGCGGTCAGGTGGTGTCCACCGACCGGTTCATCGAGGACCTGTGGCAGGGGCAGCCGCCGCCCAAGGCGCTGGCCGCGCTCCAGGTCTACATCTCCAACCTGCGCCGCCTGCTGGAGCCGGGCCGGCCGCCGCGCGCCCCGGCCACGGTGATCGTGAGCACCCTGCCCGGCTACCGGTTGTGCCTGCCGGAAGGGGCGGTGGACGCCTGGCGGCTGCCCGGCCTGGTGGAAGCGGCCGGCGCGGCCCTGAAACGCGGCGCGGCGGCGGACGCGCACCGCCTGCTGGACGAGGCGCTGCGGTGGTGGACCGGGACGGCGTACGGGGAGTTCCCCGACGGGTGGGCGTCCGCGGAGGCGGGGCGGCTGGCCGAGCTGCGGCTGATCGCGACCGAGTACCGCGCCGAGGCCGCGCTCATGCTCGGCCGCCACGTCGACGCGGTGCCCGAGTTACGGCTGCACGCCGAGGCCCATCCGCTGCGGGAGAACGCCGTGGGGCTGCTGGCCCTGGCGCTGTACCGGTCGGGCAGCCAGGCCGAGGCGCTGGCGGTGCTGCGGCGGGCCCGCGAGCACCTTGCCGAGGAACTGGGTGTCGATCCCGGCCCCGCGCTGCGCGCGCTGGAACAGGACATCCTGCGGCAGTCGCCGTCGCTGCGGGCGCCCCTGGTGAACGACGACGGGCCGGGTCGGCTTCTTCCGCACGCGGGGACGGCAGACGAGCATGAAGCGGCACGACGGACCGGGCATGAGACGACCGGCCCGGGGCGCGAGGGAAGCGGCCGGGAGCGCGGGCAAGGCCGCCAGCAGCGCGAGGCGACCCCCCAGGAGTACGGGGCGGGCGGGCGTGAGCGTGGGCTGGTGGGGCGGGAGCGGGAGCTGGCGGCTCTGCGGGAGGAGGCGGAGCGCCCGGGGCGCCGGATGGTCTGGCTGGCGGGCGAGCCGGGCGCCGGGAAGAGCACCCTCGCTGAGGCGTTCGCGGCGGAGCTCGCCGGCCGCGGCCGGCGGGTGGCGTTCGGGCGCTGCCCGGAGATCGACGGGGACGCGCCGCCCGCGTGGGCGTGGAGCGAGATCGTCCGGGGCCTGGCCGCCGTGCGCCCGCCCGGTGACGAGGCCGGGCTGGCGCCGCTGCTGCGGGACGGCGTCGCGATACCGAACCAGTTCCGCCTCGCCCGCGCCGTGGCCGAATACCTCGCGGCGTGCGCGCCCCTGCTGGTGGTGCTGGACGACGCGCACCGCGCCGACGGCGAGACCCTGCACCTGCTGCGGCACCTGCCGGACACCGCCGACCTCCTGGTGGTGGCCACGTACCGGCCGGCGGAGGTCACCGAGGACCTGGCCGCCACGCTTGCCGCGCTCGCGGGGGCGGGTCGCCACGTGGACCTCGGCGGGCTGGAGGAGCCCGCGGTCGCCGCCCTGCTGCGGCTCCACAGCGAACGCGACCTCGACCCGGCCGCCGTGCGCGCCATCGCCGAGCGCACGCAGGGCAACCCGTTGTTCGTGTGCGAGATCGCCCGGCTGATCTCCTCGGAGGGACCGGCCGCCGCGCGGGCGCTGCCGCCGGGCGTGCGGGACCTGATCCGGCGCCGCGTCGCCCGGCTGCCCGCCACCGCGCGGACCGTGCTGCGCAACGCCGCCGTCGTGGGACGGGAGGCGGACGTGGAGGTGCTGATCGCGCTGCACGACGGCGAAGAGGACACCGTCTTCGACGGCCTGGAGGCCGGGGTCATCACCGGGCTGCTCACCGAACCGGGACCGGGCCGGGTGCGGTTCGCGCACGTGCTGGTGCGCGAGGTGCTGTACGAGGACACGGCCCGGATCCGGCGCACCCGGCTGCACGGGCGGGTGGTCGCCGCCCTGGAGCGGGTTCGGCCGGGTGACGTGGCGGCCCTGGCCCATCACGCGCTGGAGGCCGCCTCGCCGGACGCGGTCCGGTACGCCCGGGCGGCGGCCGTTCAGGCGTCGGGCCTGCACGCGCACCGGGAGGCGGCGGCCCTGTGGCGGGCGGCGCTGGAGTTCGCCACCGGCGACGAGGCGCGGCTGGAGCTGCTGTGCGGGCTGGTGTCGGCGCTCGGGCACGCCGGGGACGTGATCGGCGCCCTGGCCGCCAGGACCGCCGCGGTCGAGGCGGCCCACGCGATCAGCCGCGCCGCCGGGACGACTTCCGGGAAGGCGACGGCTCCCGGGGAGACGACGAATCCCGGAAAGGTGACGTCACCCGGGGAGACGGCAGCTCCCCGCCGGGGCGCGGAAGACGGTCCGAGTCCGCTCCACAGGGCGCTGACCTCGTACGACGCGCCCGTGATCTGGACGATCCAGGTGGACGGCCGCTGCGACGAGGAGTTCGTCGCCGCCCTGGAACGCGAGCTGGCCACCGGCCCCGGCGACGAGGCGCGCTGCCGGCTGCTCGCGGCGCTGGTGTTCGCGCTGGAGGGGCACGACGACGCGCGGGTGGACGCCGCCGGGGCGGAGGCGGTGGCCGTGGCCCGCCGGTCGGGACGCCCCGACCTGCTCTGCCTGGCGCTCAACGCCCGCTACTTCGCGGTGCTGGCCCCCGAGCGGCGCGCCGAGCTGGAGGCCGTGGGCGCCGAGCTGCTGGAACTGGGGCGCGCGCACCGCCTCGTCGGGTATCTCACGCTCGGGCACGGCGCGCTGCTCATGGCCGCGCTCGGCCACAACGACCTGGAGGCCGCCGCGCGGCACGCCGACCGGGGCGTGGAGGTGTCGACCAGCGGCCAGCTCGGCCTGTCGCTGGCCATCCTCACCCTCTTCGGAGGGCTGCGGAAACTGGTCGAAGGCGACTTCGACGCCGCCGAGGCCGTGTACGACGGCCTGGCCCGGCAGATGGCCGAGCGCGGCGCGGCCAACGCGGAGGCCATGGGCGTGCTCGGGAGGTTCGTGGTGCGGCTGGCCCGCGGCGACGTGCGGGCGTCCGTTCCCGAGCTGGCCCTGCTCGCCGAACGGACGCGGAACGAGGCCACCCGGGAGCTGTACGCCGGGGCGCTGGCCGCGTCCGGGGACCTGGACGCCGCCCGCCGGGTCTGGCGGCCCGGGGTCGCCCGTCCGCGCGACTACTACTGGCTGCTGTGGGAGACGCTGCACGCCCAGACCGCCGTCACGCTGGAGCACCGGGAGGCGGCCGAGCGGTGCTACCGGAACCTGCTGCCCTGGGACGGCGAGCTGGGCGGGATGCACAGCGGCTCCATCACGCTGGGGCCGGTCGCGCTCACGCTGGGGGATCTGGCCGGGCTGCTGGGGCTGGGCACCGCCCGCGACCACTACGCGCTGGCCGTCCAGGTCGCCGGACGGGTCGGCGCGCCGCACTGGGAGCGGCAGGCCCGCGACCGGCTGGACGGCCTGTCCTGACGCCTCAGGCCGCCTGTGTCCCGATGCCTGAGGCGGCCCGTCCTCACGGCTCAGGCGGCGGCCCCGAAGATGAGCCGCTGGCGGCGCCGGTGCCCCCGGCGGGTGAGGGTGAGCATGAGCGCGAGCACCGGGCCGGCCAGCCTGCGCAGCTCGGCCAGCTCCTCCGCCCGCGCGTGCTGGCCGATCCTGGGCAGGTCGAAGCCGATGTCGCCGCCCTTGCGCACGGCGTTCTCGACCTCCTGCCAGTCCTCCTCGGACACGTGGGCGGCGATGACCGGGAAGAGCAGCCGCTCCTCCTCCTCGATGTGCTCGTCGAGCAGGTCGGCGAGCGCGCCCAGGTTCTTGGCCAGGCGGATCGCGGCCGGCGGGTCGTCGCGGAACGCGCCGGCGTCGCGGATGACCTCGTCCAGCAGCGGGTCGAGCTGCGTGTGGTCGTCGGTCAGGTCGCTCAGGTCCACCTCGGCGCCGGCCGACCGGACGATGACCGGCCACAGGACGTCGTCCTCGGCGCGGTGGTGATGGTGGATCCCGGCGCACAGCCGGGTGACGAACGTGCCGATCGCCTCCCGCCGGGCGGGTCCGGCGTCCTGCCTGCCGTTGACGATGTCGTTCATGAGCACGGCCAGGCGGCGCGTGTCACCGCGCATGGCGCGGTGGGCGATGCGGATGCCGAGCAGGTTGGGTGCCATCTGATCTCCTCGATCGGTGATGACGCCCAGCCTGGGCCCGGACTCTTGGCCCCCGCTTGGTGACCGCTTGGCCGGCCTCGCGGGGGCGGGTCAGGGGGACGGGTCGTTGGAGGTGGCGGGTCAGGTGAGGTAGTCGCGCAGGGCGCGGGCCCGCGACGGGTGGCGGAGCTTCGACATCGTCTTGGCTTCGATCTGGCGGATCCGTTCCCGGGTGACGCCGTAGACGCGGCCGATCTCGTCCAGCGTCATCGGCTTGCCGTCGACCAGGCCGTACCGCATCGAGATCACGCCGGCCTCGCGCTCGCTCAGCTCGTCGAGCAGGTCGCGCAGTTGCTGCTGCAGCAGCGTGAACGACACGGCGTCGGCCGGCGAGACCGCCTCGGTGTCCTCGATGAGGTCGCCGAACTCGCTCTCCCCCGCCTCGCCGAGCGGCGTGTGCAGGGAGATGGGCTCGCGTCCGTACGCCTGGACCTCGGCCACCCGTTCGGCGGGCAGGTCGGTCTCGGCGGCGATCTCCTCGGGCGTGGGCTCGCGGCCCAGGTCGGCCTGGAGGCGGCGCTGTGCCCGGGCCACCTTGTTGATCAGCTCGACCATGTGGACGGGGATGCGGATCGTGCGGGCCTGGTCGGCCATGGCACGGGTGATGGCCTGCTTGATCCACCAGGTGGCGTAGGTGGAGAACTTGAAGCCCAGCCGGTAGTCGAACTTCTCGATCGTCCGGATGAGCCCGAGGTTGCCCTCCTGGATGAGGTCGAGGAAGAGCATGCCGCGCCCGGTGTAGCGCTTGGCGATGGAGACCACGAGCCGCAGGTTGGCCTCCAGCATGCGCTGCTTGGCGCGGGCGCCGTCGGCGGCTATCAGTTCGAGGTCGGCGCGCAGGTCGGCGGGCAGCCCGTGCTCGGTGTCGAGGCGCTCGCGGGCGAACAGGCCCGCCTCGATGCGCTTGGCCAGGTCGATCTCCTGCTCGGCGGACAGCAGCGGCACGCGCCCGATCGCCGACAGATACGTCTTGACGGAGTCGGCGCCGACCGCTGGAGAGTCGGCGGCTCCGTCGTCCAGTTCGAGAACCTCTGCTGCTTGGGACACGACAACTCTCCTCGCTACAGGCAGGTCACCACCGTCCACGCTACCCAACCGTGCCCGGTGCGCGGGCCGC
This sequence comes from Nonomuraea sp. NPDC050691, assembly GCF_040654455.1. Taxonomy (NCBI): domain Bacteria; kingdom Bacillati; phylum Actinomycetota; class Actinomycetes; order Streptosporangiales; family Streptosporangiaceae; genus Nonomuraea; species Nonomuraea sp. NPDC050691. Next base: position 12,375 of record NZ_JBFAIA010000160.1, on the reverse strand, counting down.
CCCGAAGGCCGCTCGGGCCCTGGTGCGGCGGGTGGCCGACCTCCTGTCTACCTTCCCCCGTGAACGCGCTTCGCACCCGGCCCCCACTCGGGACGTAAGTGGACGATTGAGGATTCATGACGACGAGCATCACCCTTTCATGCGCTTTCCGCACGAAAAGGTCCGTGCCTCCTATCCCGCCCTGTCCGACGGCCACGCCTACCTCGACGGCGCGGCCGGCACCCAGACCCCGCAGGCCGTCATCGACGCCATCGCCGGCGCCTACCGCTCGGGCATCGGCAACGTCGGCGGCGCCTTCCCCGCCAGCCACCGCTCCGACGCCGTCGTGGCGGAGTGCCGGTCCGCCGTGGCCGACCTGGTCGGCGGCCGGCCCGAGGGCGTGATCCTCGGGCCCAACATGACGACGCTGACGTACCGGATCGCCATGACCCTCGCCAAGGACTGGGGGCCGGCGGACGAGGTGGTGCTCTCGCGGCTCGACCACGACGCCAACGTCCGCCCGTGGACCCAGACCGGCGCGACCGTCCGGTGGGCGGAGGTGGACCCGGTGACCGGCGAGCTGCCGGTGGAGCAGTACCGGGAGCTCGTCGGCGAACGGACGCGGCTCGTGGCGGTGACCGCGGCGAGCAACGTACTGGGCACGCGCCCGGACGTGGCGGCGATCTGCGAGGTGGCCCACGCGGCGGGGGCGCTGACGTACGTGGACGGGGTGCACGCGACCGCGCACGGCCCCGCCGACATGCGGGCGCTGGGCGCCGACTTCTACGCGACCAGCGCCTACAAGTGGTCCGGGCCGCACGTCGGGGCGGTGGTGGCCGACCCGGCGCTGCTGGAGCGGCTGCGGCCGGACAAGCTCGCCTCGTCGCCGGACACGGTGCCGGAGCGGTTCGAGCGGGGCACGGCGGCCTTCGCCGACCTGGCGGGGGTGACGGCCGCCGTCGGCCATCTGGCCGCGATGGTGCCGGGGACGGGCTCGCGCCGCGAACGGCTGCTCGCCTCGATGGGCGCCGCGGAGGCGTACGAGCTGGAGCTGTTCGCGGTGCTGCTGGCCGGGCTGGAGGCGATGCCGCACGTCACCCTGTACGGCAAGGCGGCCCGGCGGACGGCGACGGCGTACTTCACGGTGGTCGGCCTGACGCCGCGTCAGGTGGCCGAGCACCTGGCCGGGCGTGGGGTGAACGTGTGGAACGGCCACAACTACGCCTGGGAGCTGACCGGCGCGCTCGGCATCCGGGACGCGGGGAGCGCGGTGCGGGCGGGGCTGGTCCACTACAACGACCGCTCGGACGTGGACCGGCTCCTGGAGGGGGTCGCCGGCCTGCGCGCCGGCCGACTCCCGCACGAGCCGGCCCGCGCCGGCTGACATCGGCTCGGCGGGGCGGGCGTCAGCTCGCGGGGGCGAAGTCGGCGGCGTGCTCGCGGGCCCAGGTCTCGAAGTCGCGGGCGGGCCGGCCGGTCAGCCGCTCGACCGTGTCGGTGATCTCCACGGGCTTGTCGACGCAGGAGCTCCAGTAGTCGAGCAGAGCGTCGGCGAAGCCGGCGTTCATGTACGCGGACATGTCCTCCTTCCACTGCTCGCGGCTGACCTGCCGGATCTCGACGGGCCGCCCGAGGACGTCGCCCAGGACAGCGAGCTGCTCGGCGAAGGTGACCGAGCGGGGCCCGGTGAGCGTGTGGGCCTCGCCGTGCTCTCCGCCCGAGGTCAGCACGGCGAGCGCGACGGCGGCGACGTCGGCGGCGTGGATGGGGTCGTTGTGCGCGTCCGGGTACGGCAGCGCGACCGGCTCGCCGGCCTTGATCGCCCAGGACCAGGCGAGCGCGTTGGAGGAGAACGAGCCGGGCCGCAGCAGCGTGACGCGGACCGGGCCGGCGAGCAGGGCGCGCTCGGCGTCCAGGTGCGAGGCGGCCAGGGGGTTGTCGGCGGCGTCGGGGTTGAGCACCGCGGCCGAGGACAGCAGCACGATGTGCTCGACCCCGGCCTCGGCGGCCTCCCGGGCGAAGGCGTCGGCGTGGGCGGCGTTGGCGTACAGGAAGACCGAGGTGACGCCCTTGAGGGCGGGCGCGAACGTGGCGGGGTCGTTCAGGTCGCACACCACGCGGTCCGGCAGGCCGGGGGCGGGGGCGGCGGAGGCCTCGCGGACCTCGGCGCCGCGCTCGCGCAGGAGCGCGGTGAGGTGGCGGGCGACGGCGCCACGCGCGCCGGTGACGAGAATGGTCATGATTCCTTCTATAGACTTGTTCGTGACGCATATATTGCGTGACACACATGATTTGGGCTGGGAGAGGTCATGTCAAATCGGCACGCGCTGTTGGAGCGGATCATCGCGGAGAGCCAGCGGCACTACGCCGCGTACGTGCTGTTCAACCAGGCCATGGCCGACCGGCTCGGGCTCCACCCCACCGACCTGCAGTGCGTGGCCCTGCTGAACCTGGAGAAGGGGCCGGTCAGCACCGGCCACATCGCGCGGCTCACCGGCCTGACGCCCGGCTCGGCCTCCCGCCTGGTGGACCGGCTGGAGAAGGCGGGCCTGGCGGTGCGCGAGGCCGACCCGGAGGACCGCAGACGGTCGCTGGTGTCGCTGACGCCGGGCATGAGCGAGCGGATCGGGCAGGCGTGGGAGACGCCGGGCACGGCGTACGGGGAGGTGCTGCGCTCCTACACGGACGCCGAGCTGGAGCTCATCGCCGACTACCTGCGGCGGGCCACCCAGGTGGGGCTCGACCAGGCCGAGCGCCTCACCGCCGGAGGTTGAGCTCATCAGGACGGGCGCTCGCCGCCAGGCGTCGAGCTCGACCACGGCAGGCGCTCGCCGCCGGACGGTTAAGATCGGCGGCGTGAGCCTGCCAGCCGTGCCCGACCTCGGGGCCCCGCCCGTCGAGCCGGCGCGCGACCCGTACCACGTCTACCTCGACTCGCTCACCAGCCCCGAGTCCCGCCGCTCGATGCGCGGCTGCCTCGACCGGCTCGCCCGGCTGCTCACCGGCGACGAGAGCGCCACGGGCGCGGGCCAGCCGTGGCACCTGCTGCGCTACGAGCACACGGTCCGCATCCGCACGATGCTGACCGACCAGGGCTGGTCGGCGGCGTACGTCAACAAGCACCTGGTCGCCCTGCGCCGGGTGCTGAAGGAGTCGTGGCGGCTCGGCCAGACCAGCGCCGAGGACTACGCCCGCGCCTCCGACCTCGCCCCGGTACGCCAGAGCCGCCTGCCCACCGGCCAGCACGTGCCGCCGGAGGTGGTGGGCGCGGCCCTGGCCGCCTGCGACGACTCGCCCGCCGGGGTGCGCGACGCGGCGCTCATCGCGGTGCTGTACTCGACGGGCTGCCGCCGCGCCGAGGTCGGCGGGCTCACGCTGGCCGACTACGACCCGGGCGGCCGCTCGCTGCGGGTGCGCGGCAAGCGCGACAAGGAACGCCTGGTGTACCTGACGGCCGACGCCATCGGGCTGGTGGAGCGGTGGCTGGCGCTGCGGGGCGGCGCGCCGGGGGCACTGTTCAGCCCGATCAGCAAGGCGGGCCGCGTCCGCACGCGCGACGGCCGCCCGGCAGGGCTGACGGGACAGGGCATCGCCGACATCCTGACCCGCCGGTTCGGCCAGGCGGGGGCGTCACGGCGCACGGCGCACGACTTCCGTCGCACGTTCATCGGCGAGCTGCTGGACGCGGGCGTGGACCTCGCGACGGCCCAGGCGCTCGTCGGCCACTCCTCGCCCGCCACGACGGCCCGCTACGACCGCCGCCCGGAGCGCACCCGCCGCGAGGCCGTCGACCGCCTCCGCCTCCCGGCCCCGCGCCCGCTGTCCTGACGTCTGAGGACCGGGCGGGCGGCCGGTACGGGCCGGGAACGCGACCGGACCGGCGGCCCAGGGCCCGTCCCCGTCCCGCGTGACTCGCCGCTACGGCAGGGCGGGCACGGCCGGCCCGGCGTCGGTCCAGCCGACCTGGAGCATGGTCCGGGTGCCGGTGTTCTCCAGGAACGGCTTGCCGTCGATCGTGGCCTTCACGTCCTCGGCCAGCATGAGCATCGTGCCGGTGTCGACGATGAATTTGCTCCTGACCACGATGTCGTCCTTACGCGGGGTCTCCGGAGGGTCGATCGACAGGACCGTGCCGGTCCGGCCTACGCTGTCCTTCGCCGTTCCCTTCACGCGGACGCCGGGCATGGTCTGCAACGCCCGGTAGGCCGCGGCGCGGACCTCCTTCGGCACCGGGAACTCGTGGAGCAGGTCCGTCAGCGCCCCGGTGACGAAGCCGTCCACGGCCGTCTCCTTGACGGGTTGGACCCGCGTGGCCCGCGTGAGCCAGGACTTCAGGCCCTCCGGGTCCGCGGGCAGCCGCTGCAGCTCGTCGTAGGTCAGCCGCTGCATCGCCAGCACGAACGCGCCGACACCCCGTTCAGGCCCGACACTGCCCTTGTTCGGCCGGGCGGACAGCGACAGAGGCCGGCCGTCGGCCGTGCGGGTCCACTTGGTCGGCGAGCCGTCGCGGCGCCACGCCTCCCGGTCCGCCGCGCTCTTGGGGTACGCCCCCGGCCTGCGGGATCCGACCCAGGATCTGCCGTCAGGCGTGGACCAGCGTTCGAGCACGAGCGGCTCCTCCACCCAGTAGCGATGCGACCCGCTGCCGAGCCGCCGGGGACTGGTCTCCTTCCACAGCTCCCGCGTGTGCCAGTACGCGCCTCCAGGGGGAGCCGACGCGACGCCCGTGAGCCGCATCTCCGGCGCCTTCCCCGCACTGGGCACGCCCAGCAGAACGGTGGCGCCCACCGCCGCCAGGGCGATCAGCGGACGGACCGGTACGGACCCGAACTTCATGTGCTTCCTCCAGACATGCCGAACAACGCCCCCCAATACGCTCGAGCGCCGCACAAGGTTGCCCGCGACACCAAGGCAACCCCTCGAGCGGCCGAGGCGTATCAGGAGGCGTGAAATTGGACAGACAGCCGTGAGCGGCACCGACCAAGACTTCAGCGCCTTCGTGGCCGCACGCGCCACGAGCCTGCTCAGGGTCGCCTATCTCGCCTGCGGGGATCAGGCGGAGGCGGAGGACCTGCTGCAGACCGCACTGGAGCGCACCTATCGGAACTGGCACCGGGTGCGGCACGACAGCCCCGAACCCTACGTGCGCCGCGTCATCGTCAACGCCGCCATCAGCCGGGCCCGCCGCCGGGCGATCCTGCGCATCGTCCCGACGCGCACCCTGCCGGAGGCACCGGCCCGCTCGGCCGACGCCGACCTGCGCAACGTGCTCATGGACGCGTTACGCGGCCTGCCTCCCCGGCAGCGCGCGGTGGTCGTCCTGCGCTACTGGGAGGACCTCAGCGAGGCCCAGACCGCTGAGGTGCTCGGCTGCACGGTCGGCACGGTGAAGAGCCAGGCGTCGAAGGCGCTGGGCAAGCTGCGTACGGCGCTCGGAGAGACGTCCGTGGAAGGAGTGATCGGCAATGCCCGCGCTTGAGGACCGGCTCCATCGGATCATGGCGGACGAGACCGCGCGGCTGCACGCCGCGCCCGACCTGGCGGAACGGGTCGTCCGGTCCGCCCGGCGGAAGAGGATGCGGGGCCGGATCGCGGCCCTGACCGGCGCGCTGGCCGTCGCCGTGTCGGCCCCCCTCTACGTGACGACGGCGACGGGCTCGGCGCCGATGCCCGTCCCCTCCGAGACGCCGAGCCCGCCCGCCATCGACGACTCCCCGCCCGTGCGGTCCGATCCCCCGGACTTCGGGGACCTGGGCGACGGGAAGGCGTTCGGTCACGTCAAGGTGGGCTACCTGCCCCCACGTCTCCAGTGGGCCCACTGGTCCCTGAACTACGGCGACGCCTACACGACCTCGTGGAACTACGACGGCGACAAGAAGGGCTTCTACTGCGTCCAGATCTTCGTGTACGAGAACAAGGCCGTCCAGGAGGTGGACGACAGCGTCCAGGGGCATCGCGCCGAAGGGGAGGGCGAAGAGGTGACGGTCGGCGACCGGACCGGCTACGCGGTCGTCGAGAACGTCGGCGAGGACGGCGGGAAGGGCACCCCCACGCTCTACCTCACCATGAGTGAGCGGCGGCGGGCGCGGATCATGTTCAGCCCCGCCTACGCCGAGGACCTGGGCGGCGCCGAGGCCGTCGGCCGCGAGCTGAGGAGGATCGCCGAGGGACTCACCGCCGACGACTAGACGAGCTGGTTGGGGGCGCGGCGGCGGTGGCCGCCCGGCGTGGTGCCGTACCACTGCCGGAACGCCAGGTGGAAGCCCACCACCGACCCGTAGCCGACGCGCCGGGCGATGGCGTCGTGCGGCAGCGCGGTCTCCTCCAGCAGCCGCGCCGCCTCCTGCATCCGGCGCGCCGTGAGGTGCCGCATCGGCGCCTCGCCCACCAGCCGCCGGAACGTGGCCGCGAACGCCGAGCGCGACATGCCCGCCTCGGCGGCCAGCGTCTCGACCGTCCACGGCTCGCCGAACCTGGTCTGCACGGCCAGCAGCGCCGCCCCGACGGCCGGGTGCCGCAGCGCCCGCAGCACGGGGCGGCCGGCGGACGTCCCGTCGCCGAGCGCGGCCCGCAGCGCCAGCACGAAGACCAGCTCGAACGCGCGCAACGCCACGAGGGCCTGCCCGGGCTCGTCCTGGTCCCACTCCCCGCCGAGGCCGTCCAGGGTGCCGCTGAGCAGCGGCTGCCCGGCCAGCGTCGCCCGGTCGAGCACGAGCACGTCCGGGAGCGCCCGATACAGCGGCGAGGCGGCCGCGGCGTCGTAGTGCAGGCCGCCGCACAGGATGACCGTCTCCGCGCCGGGCCCGTCGATCCGCAGCGTGCGGGCCGCGCCGGGCGAACGCGCGGGCAGCACGCTCTCCAGCGGCACGGTGGCCCGGCCGGGCTCGTCGGCCAGCCGGTGGGCGCTGCCGTGCGGGAACACCGCGAGGTCGCCGGCCCGCAGCCGAACCGGCTCGTGGCCGGGCAGCTCGACCGCGCACGCGCCGGCCTGCACGTAGTGGATCAGGGCGCAGCTCTCCCGCTCCCCGGCCACACCCCACGGGGCATGCACCGACCAGCGGCTGTGGAAGACGCCGCGCAGCCGCAGCGGGGCGAGCAGCTCGCTCAGCAGGTCACCGTCCACGGACGATCCTTAACCTCAACCGGATCCGCCTTTATGGATCGTACCGGTCACAGAGTGGAAGCTGGGCGACATGAGAATTCTGGTCATCGGAGCGGGGGGCGCGCAGGGCGGCGCCGTGGCGCGGCGCCTGGCCGCCGAGGGGCACGCGGTGCGCGGGCTGTCGCGCACGGGCTCGGCGCCGGAGGGGGTGGAGCCGTTCGCGGCCGACCTGGGCGACGCGGTGCGGGTCGAGGAGGCGTTCTCCGGGGTGACGCACGTGTCGGTGACGTTGCCGCTGGTGTTCGAGGCCGAGGCCGTCGAGGCGTACGTCCGCAACATCCTGGACGCGGCGTCGGGGGTGGGGGTGCGGCGGCTGGTGCTGAACACCGGCAACCGGCTGCCGGGGCGGGCCACGGGGGTCGCGGCGTTCGACACGCGAAGGGAGGCGGCCGCGGCGGTGCTGGCGTCCGGGGTGCCGTCGGTGGTGCTCAGCCCGCCGCTGTACCTGGAGAACCTGGCGGCGCCGGGGGTGCTGGAGGCGGGCGTGCTGCGCTACCCGTTGCCCGGTGACGTGCCGGTGTCCTGGCTGAGCCACGCCGACCTGGCCGCCGCCACGTCGGCCGCGCTGCTGGGCGACGGCTCCGAGGGGGCGACGGTGACGGCCGGACGGCCGCCGGTCACGGGGGTGGAGCTGGCCGCCGCCGTGGGAGCTCGGTACGAGGAGCTGGACGTGGCGGCGTTCGAGGCGGGGCTGTCGGCGGTGCTGGGCGCCGGGGCGGCGGCCGGGGTCGCGGACACCTACCGCTGGATCGCCGCGCACGGCCGCGACCTGTACGCCGAGGGGTCGCGAGACTCGGCCGGGGTGACGCCACCGCGCGAGTGGCTCGCCGCCCAGCCGTGGGCGGCGGCCCGATGACGCGGCCCGGCGTGGACGGCGTGGACGGCGTGGACGGGGCGGACCCGGTGCGGGCCGAGCAGGTGCAGGCTGAGCAGGCGGCGCTGGAGGGCGCGGTGCGGGCCGAGGTGGTGCGGCATCACGAGGTCATCGGGCGCTGGCTGGCGGGGACGGCGCCGCGCGAGGCGTTCGGGACCTTCGCCGGCGCCCACGCCCCCGGGTTCACCCTTGCGGCCCCGGACGGGCGGCTGCTGTCGCGCGCCGAGGTCCTGGCGGAGGTCGAGGCCGTGTACGGGCGCGTCCCCGGAGCGCGGATCGAGATCCGCCACGTCACCGTGGTCGCCGCCTCCGGGGCCCTGGTGGTGGCCGCGTACGAGGAGTGGCAGCACGGCGAGGGCCGGCGCTCGACGGTCGTGTTCGAACGCGGGCCCTCCGATCGCCTGAGCTGGCTGCACCTGCACGAGACCCTGCTCGGCGCCACCGCGCTCTCAGGCGCCGAGTAGGGCGAAGGCGTGCCCGGCCGCGCTCACCGCTTCCCGTTCGACCTCCTCGATGGGGCGTCCCGCGGCCAGCGCCTCCCAGGAGCGGCGGGCGAGCACGCGCTGCGAGGAGAGCACCTTCCCTGCCAGCAGCTCGGCCGTCAGCCGGTCCATGGTCTCGGCGAGCGCGTCCGCCAGGGCGGCCTCGTCCGCGGCCATGTACTGGAACAGCCGCGCCGCCAGCCCGGGCGTCGAGAAGACGAGCCGGTAGTAGGCCACGACCTGCGGGTGGTCGTTCAGCCCGGTCGTCGGCTCGTGGCGGGCCAGCCCCTCCAGGAAGTGACGGCGCAGCGCCCCGAGGGGGCTCTCCCCCGGCGCCCGCCCGCGCACCACGCGGGCGGCCTCGCCCTGGTGGTCGGCGATGCGGTGCAGGACGAGGTCCTCCTTGGTCGGGAAGTACTTGAACAGCGTGGGCTTGGACACCCGCGCCGCGGCCGCCACCTCGGCGACCGGCACCTCGTCGAAGCCCCGCTCCATGAACAGCGCGATGGCCGCCTCGGAGATCGCCTCGTGGATCCGCTGCCGGTGCTGCTGCCTGAGTCCTGTCATGCGTTCACTCTAGCAAGAAAGTGTTAACCTGGTTAATCTCTTTACCGAGTTAACGCTTTGCGGGAGGGTGATCATGGACGGACAGGACCTGGGCGGGCTGACCGAGGAGCTGCGCCACGTCGAGCGGTGCCGCGCGGGGCTGCGCCGCATGCTCGACGCCGCGCGCGACAACGTGATCGTCGGCGAGAGCGTCGCCGGTGACCGCTACAGCGCCGAACGGCTCGGCCGCCACCTCAAGAGCCTGGCCAAGGAGCTGAGCGAGGAGCCGGAGGGCCCGCCGTTCTTCGGCCGCCTCACCTTCGGCCCGGCCGGGGGCGCTGCGGCGTCCGCCGAGCACGCCGGCCGCACGTACTACATCGGCCGGCGGCACATCCCCGGCGAGCACGGCGGGCCGCCGGTCGTGATCGACTGGCGGGCGCCCGTGGCCCGCTCCTTCTACCGGGCGGGCGCGCGCGACCCGCAGGGCGTGGCGGTGCGCCGCCGGTTCGGCTGGGCGGGCACCATGCTGACCTCGTACGAGGACGAGCGGCTGGGACGCGGCGAGGAGCGCCGCAGCCGCCTGCTGGCGGCCGAGATCGAGCGGCCCCGCGTCGGGCCGATGCGCGACATCGTCGCCACGATCCAGCCCGAGCAGGACGACCTGGTCCGGGCCGGCCTGGACGACTCGATCGCGGTCCAGGGCGCGCCCGGCACCGGCAAGACCGCCGTGGGCCTGCACCGGGCGGCCTACCTGCTGTACGCGCACCGGCAGCGGCTCCAGCGCGGCGGCGTCCTCGTCCTCGGCCCCAACCGCGCCTTCCTCGGCTACATCGCGGCCGTCCTTCCCGCGCTGGGCGAGGTGGACGTCGAGCAGACCACCCTGGACCGGCTCATCGCCTCGGCGCCGGCCCGGGCGGAGGACGGCGGGCGCGCGGCGGCCGTCAAGCACGACGCCCGGATGGCCGCAGTGCTGCGCCGGGCCCTGTACGGGCGGATCACGAAGCCGGTCGAGCCGGTGATGGTGGCCGAGGGGTCCTCCCGGTGGCGGGTGGACGAGGACGAGCTGCGCCGGATCGTGGACGACACGCGGCGGGACGCCCTGCCGTACGGGATCGGGCGGGAGCGGGTGCGGGCCCGGGTGGTGGCGCTGATGCGGCGCCAGGCCGAGGCGCGCGGCCTCAGCACGAACGCCGCCTGGGAGCGCCGCACCGGCCGCGCCCTCGGGCCGTGGCTGGACGGGATCTGGCCGGCGGTGCGGGCCGAGCAGGTGGTGTACGAGGTGCTGTCCGGCCGGTGGACCCGCGCCGGCGGCGGGACGGGCGGGTTGAGCGAGGCCGAGTGGGCGGCCGTCGTCTGGGAGCGGCCCGCGCGCACGTACAAGAGCGCGACGTGGTCGGCGGCCGACCTGGTCCTGATCGACGAGGTCGCCGGGATGCTGGAGCGCCCGCGCGGATACGGCCACGTCATCGTGGACGAGGCGCAGGACCTCTCCCCCATGCAGTGCAGGGCGGTGGCGCGGCGGGCCGAGCACGGCTCGCTCACGGTGCTCGGGGACCTCGCGCAGGGCACCACGCCGTGGGCGGCCCGGTCGTGGCCGGAGCTGATGGCGGCGCTGGGCAGGCCGGAGGCGCGGGTGGTGGAGCTGACGACGGGTTACCGGGTGCCGGCGGCCGTCGTGGAGCTGGCCAACCGGCTGCTGCCCGCCCTGGACGCCGGGGTCCCGGCGACCCGCTCGTACCGCTCGGACGGGCGGCTGCGCGTCACCCGGGTCCCGGGGCTGGAGCGGGGGGTGGCGGCCGCGGCGCGCGAGGCCCTGGAGCTGGAGGGGTCGGTCGGCGTGATCGCCGCCGACGCGGACGCCGAGAGGCTGAAGGCCGCCCTGTGGGACGCCGGGCTCGACGTGGACGGGCGGCTGAGCGTGATCCCGGTCTCGCTGGTCAAGGGACTGGAGTACGACCACGTGGTGCTGGCCGAACCGGCCGCGATCGCCGAGGCGGAGGAGCGGGGGCTCAACCGGCTGTACGTGGCGCTGACGCGCGCGGTCTCCCGGCTGGACGTCGTGCACACCCGGCCCCTGCCGCCGGAGCTGGACGGCTCCGCGGCGGCCTCCGGTGCGGTCGCGCGTGAAAGTTTCTCGACCGCCGGCTCAGCGTGAGCGGCCCCGGCCAGGGCCTATGCCCGCCGTGACAGGTGACGGCCCCTCGCCCTCTTTGACGGAGGAAAGCGCTTTCCTACAGTGACGGTAACCGCTTTCCCGTGACCGCGAGGTCATCTCCTCCAGAGGAGCACAGCGATGGGCACACGAGGACGCACCCCGACACCGACCACGGGCCCCCTGATCGCCTGCCTGGCCGCCGCGGCGGCCGCCGTCACCGCGCTCGCGGCGCCCGCCTCCGCCGTCCCGCAGGCGGACGAGCCGCCCGTCGCCACACCGGCCGCCGAGACCTCGCCCGTCGGCTGGGCGAGCCAGGGCGGCGGCACCACCGGCGGCGGCAGCACGCCCGCGACGACCGTGAACAACTCCTCCGCGCTCAAGACGGCCCTGTCCTCCGGCTCGGCCGCCGTGATCCGGGTCTCCGGGACGATCTCCTGCTCCGGCATGCTCAAGGTGACCTCGAACAAGACCGTCATCGGCAACTCCGGGGCGACGATCGCCGGCTGCGGCTTCAACGTCGCCAGCGCCTCCAACGTGATCATCCGCAACCTCACGTTCCGCGACTGGAACGACGACGGCATCAACGTGCAGTACTCGACCCGGGTGTGGATCGACCACAACTCCTTCAGCAACGGCTACGACGGGGCGGTGGACGTCAAGCGCGCCAGCGACTACGTCACCGTCTCCTGGAACAAGTTCTCCAGCCACGACAAGACCATGCTGCTCGGCCACAGCGACGACAACGGCTCCGAGGACCGCGGCCATCTGCGGGTGACGTACCACCACAACTGGTTCAACGGCACCAACCAGCGGCACCCGCGCGTGCGCTTCGGCAACCCGGTGCACGTCTACAACAACTACTACGGCGGCGTCACCAGCTACGGCGTGGCCTCCACGAAGGAGGCGGGCGTGCTCGTCGAGGGCAACTACTTCGAGAACACCAAGGACCCCTACCACCGCGGTGAGGGCAGCTCGCCCGCCGCCAACCTGGTGGCCCGCAACAACCACTTCGTCAACTCGGGCAGCGGCGACGCGGGCGGCGGCGTCGCCGGGATCCCGTACTCGTACCCGCTCGACGCCGCCTCCAGCGTCAAGTCCATCGTGACCGGCGGCGCGGGAGCCGGCCGGATCAGCATCTGACCGGCAGGGACGACCCGCCCCACGCCCGGCGGCGGCC
>NZ_JBFAIA010000159.1:0-18513 GCF_040654455.1 Nonomuraea sp. NPDC050691 | reverse complement strand
GACGGCGGCGGCCTGGAGGGCGGCGAAGGACACCTGGTCGAGCCCGAGGGGCGCCAGGTAGTACGGGTCGAGCTGGAGCGTCATGATCGAGCGCACCAGCCCGGCGGCCAGCTCGGCCCTGGACAGCTGGCCGGCCAGCTCCATCCACCACAGCGCGAGCACCTCGTGGTCGTCGGCGTCGAGCCAGCGGACGGCCTCAGCCGTCTCCTTGCGCTGCCCGGACAGGCCGAGCCGGGTGACGGTGAGCGCGGCGAAGTCGGAGCCGGGGTCGGCCATGCCGAGCGCCTCGTCCAGGCCGGCGTGGGAGGCCGTCGAGGACCGCCGCCACTCGCGCACCTGGTTCAGGGTGATCGCGACCAGCCAGGACCGGAAGCTCTCCGGGTCGCGCAGCCCGGACACGCCGGTCACGACCCTGGCCATCGCCTCCTGGACGACGTCGTCCACGTCCGGGTGGCCGTCCATGGCGCGGCCCGCGATGTTGTACACCAGCGGCAGGTGGCTCCTGACCAGCTCGTCGATCGCCCCGCGGTCGCCCGCGCCGGCGGCGCGCACCGTCTCCACCTCGTGCGTGGGCCGCGCGTACATGCATCACCTCACTCCGGCACACATTGTCGCATTTGTCGCTTGCATTCCATGTCCACCTTTCGACCCGCCTTCCCCATGGCCACCGACGACAAGCCGAGCCAGGAGCGCGATGCCACCCGCGTGCTGCTGTCGCACAAGGTGGACGGCGTGATCATCAACCCGGTCTCCGTGCGCGAGCACGCCCACATCGACGCCATCACCGGCGCGGGCGTCCCGGTCGTCTCGCTCGACCGGCAGCTCAGCGACATCGGCATCGACAGCGTGGTGGCCGACAACGAGACGGCCACCGAACAGGCGATCCGCCACCTCATCGGCCTCGGGCACCGGCGGATCGCCTTCCTCGGCTCGGTGCAGCGGGAGGAGCCGCCCGTGCTGCGCGTCGGCAAGGTCCGGGCGAACGTCGTGGGCCCGTCCCGGCCCTCGCTCGACCGGGCGCGGGGATACCTGCGCGCCCTCACCACGGCCGGGCTGCCCGTGGAACGCGAGCTCATCGCGCTCGTCCCGCACGACGCCCCGGACAGCCGACTGGAGGCGGTGGCGGCGGTCCTCGCGGCCGAGCCCCGGCCGAGCGCGCTGTTCACGGCCGACAGCTACATGACGCGCAGCGCGTTCTCGCTGCTGTCGGAGCGGGGCATCGCGGTCCCGGGCGAGATGTCGCTGATCGGGTTCGACGACCTGGAGTGGACCACCCTGGTACGCCCGCGGATCTCGGTCGTCGTGCAGCCCGCGTACGACATGGGGCGCGCCGCGGCCGGCCAGCTCTTCGCCCAGATCGCCCGCCAGGACGGCGCGGGGGCGGGGCGGGGGCAGCGCACCGTGGTCCCGACGCGCTTCATCGAACGCGACAGCACCGGCGCGGCCCCCTGACCCGCGCGCCCCGTCCGATGTTGTCGAGCGTCAGACGATGTCGAGCGTCAGACGATGTTGAGCGTCAGACGATGTTGAGCTCGGGCCGGGCGCCGGCGAGGGCGAAGCGGCGCGCGTCGAAGCCGCTGACGTCCACGAACGGCTGCCGCCCCAGGTACAGGTCGCGGACCACCTCCCCGACGGCCGGGCTCATCAGGAAGCCGTGGCCGGAGAAACCGGTGGCATAGATGAACCGGTCCACCTCGGGGGCCACCCCGATGAGGGCGTTGTGGTCGGGCGTCACCTCGTACAGGCCGGCCCAGCCGGTGGCGACGCCGGTCTCCATGAGCGCCGGGGCGCGGCGGGCCATGGCCTCGCCCAGCCGCGGCAGCCAGGCGTCGGACCGGTCGAGCTTGAACCCCGGCGTCTCGTCGGGGTCGGACATGCCGAGCAGCAGGCCGGGCCCCTCGCGGTGGAAGTAGAAGGTGGTGCCGAAGTCGATGGTGAACGCCATCGGCGGCAGGTCCGGGACCGGCTCGGTGACCAGCACCTGCCGGCGCAGCGGGGTCACCGGCAGGTCGACGCCCACCCAGGCGCCGACGGGGGCCGACCAGGCGCCGGCCGCGCAGACGACGGTGTCGGTCTCGATGCGGCCGCCCTCGGTCAGGACGGCGGCGATGCGGCCGTCCACGGTCTCGATGCCGGTCGCGGCGCAGTTCGGCAGCAGCCGCGCGCCGAGCCTGCGGGCCGCGCCCGCGTAGCCGAGGACGACCGACTCCGGCGTGCAGTGGCCGTCGGTGGGCGAGTACGCGGCGCCGAGCAGCCCCTCGGTGTCGATGAGCGGCGACAGCTCGGCGGCCTCGCGCAGCGAGATCATCCGGCTGGGCACCCCGAGGTCGTTCTGGATCGCGACGTTCTTCTCGAACTCGGCGACGGCTTCAGGCGTGTCGAGCAGGAACAGGTAGCCCGGCTTGTGCAGGTCGATCTCCTGGCCGAACCGCTCGGCGAAGGTGTCGAACGTCTCCAGGCTGCGTACGGCCAGCTCGATGTTGACCCGGTCGGAGAACTGCGCGCGCACTCCCCCGGCGGCCTTCGAGGTCGAGCCGGAGCCCAGCGGCCCCTTGTCGACGAGCACCACGTCCGGGACCCCGGCGGCGGCCAGCGCGTAGGCCGAGCTGACGCCCATGGCGCCGCCCCCGATGATCACGACCGAGGCTCGCGAGGGCAGCTCGCGCCCGGACTGCTTCATGGGACGGCTCCTTCCGGGTTCTGCAGGGATGGCTTTTCTGGGGATGGTGCTTCTGGGGATGGTGCGTCCAGCATCGCGGAGGGGGCGACGCCGGAGGAAGCGGCCGAGCGCGGCCATCTGTGGGCGTGGCGGAAGAACTTCTTATGCTTCACCGCCGGTCGCGGGCCAGGTCGCGGTGGCGCGAGAGTGCACCTCATCGCCGCTCGTCCGCGCAGGCGAGGCCCGGAAGGGCGCCGCCCAGCCGGGCCGCGGCCTGGCGCAGGGCGCGCACCGCGCCGGTGATCGCCGGGTTCGTGGTCTCCGAACGGTACACGGCGCCGATGCGGCGGCGCGCGCCGACCCCGTCGAGCCGGGCCGCGGCCACGCCCTCGCTGGGCTGGTGGGCGAGCGCGGGGACGAGGGCGACGCCCAGACCGGAGCGGACGAAGCCACGGATGACGCCGTAGTCGTTGCTGCGGTAGTCGACCTGCGGCTGGTAGCCCGCCTGGGCGCACAGGCCGCGCAGGAACGCGGCGCCGGCCGTGCCCTCCCGGGTCGCCACCCAGGTCTCGTGCTTGAGGTCGTCGAGCGCGACGGCCTCGGCGCCGGCCAGGGAGTGCCGCTCGGGCAGCAGCACCAGCAGCTCCTCCTCCAGCAGCCGGACCTGGTGCAGGTCCCTCGGCCAGGCCCGGGGCACCAGGTCGTAGCGGTAGACCAGGGCCATGTCGAGCTCGCCCGCGCGGACGAGCGGGATCAGCTCGTCCGGCTCGCCCTCGTCGAGCAGGGTCTCCACGGACGGGTGCGACCGGGCGTACCCGGCCAGCGCGATCGGCAGGAGCCGCTGGCTGGCCGTGGGGAAGCTGCCCAGCCGGAGCCGGCCGATCGTGCCCTCGCACAGGCCGCGGACGTCCTCCTCCAGGGCGTCCAGCGCCGACAGCACGTCCAGGGACCGCTGGACGAGGTAGCGGGCCGCCGGGGTCGGCGTGATCGTGTGGGCGCCGCGCTCGAACAGCGGCACCTTGACCACCCGTTCCAGCGCGGCGATCTGCTGCGAGACCGCCGAGCCGGTGTAACCGAGGCTCCTGGCGGCGGCGGCGAACGATCCGGCGTTCAGCACGGCGGCCAGCGTCCGGAGGTGCACCGGGTTCAGCATCAGCAGATCTGTCCTTACATGTACCAATTACCGACATTCTCCCGTACCTCCAGGCCCGTGAACAGCCACAACCCACATGCCGGACACCCGCGGCGGGCTTTTGTCGGTGACGATCTCTACTGTCCCGGCCATGAGCCAAGCGACGCAGACCTACAGCTACGCCGCGCCCTCCGCGATGGTGGACGGGCGCCTCGGACTCTCCACCTCCGGCGGCCGGGCCCTCAGCGGCCCTGCCGTGGCGCCCCGGTTCTTCAGCGGGCTGGTGACCCAGGCCGCGCCCGCCGCCGCCGCGCTGCTGGGCGTGGCCGACGTGGCCCTCACCCGCTACCACCAGCCGCGTCCCGGCTGGACCCGCGACCCGGTCGTGACCTGCGGCGGCGACCGGCTGCGCTTCGAGTCGTTCTCCGCCTGCGGCGGCGTCTACGCCCGGCTCGACCTGCTCGGCGGCGCCCTGGACGGCGAGGTCTTCGACCGGGGCACCACCAACGTCGACGTCAACGGCCCGCTGCGTGAGGCTCTGGCCAGGGTCGGCGGGCGCGACCCGCTCCACCTGGGAGTCGGCGCCGACGAGCTGGTCGTCACCACGCTCGACGGCGCGGTCGTGGAGAAGAAGGTGCCGCTGCCGGAGCGGTGGCTGCGCGGCTTCGCCGAGGTCCAGGTCATCGCCGCGGGCATGGATCTGCGGGCCGAGCTGACCGGGATGAGCGCCGTGCGGTTCCTGCGGTCGCTGCCCAAGCGCGCGACGGCCGACCTGTGGGTCGCCCCGGCGGGCCGCGAGCTGCGCGTCTCCGACCGGCCCGGCGCGGGCGCGGTTTGCCTGTCCGGCGTGGGACGCCTGGCCACGCTCCATCCCCTGCTCCGTTTCGCGAAGAGCCTCAAGGTGTACGGCCCGGCGGGCGGCGACGGCCCGTTGTCGAGCGCCTGGGAGCTGGAGCTGCCGGGCATGCGCTACACCCTCGCCCTGTCGCCGGAGCGCTGGCGCGGCTTCTCCGGCGAGGGCGCGGTGCTGGCCGACCTCGCCACCGACGAGGCCGAGGCCGACGCCGACGTGGTCGGCATGCTGCTCAACTTCGAGCCGGAGGTGGAGATCGGCCTGCTCGCCGACCGCGCCGGCCTCCCCGTGGACCGCGTCCGGGCCGCCCTCACCCAGCTCGGCACGGCCGGCCGCGTGGGCTACGACCTGTCCGAGGCCGCGCACTTCCACCGCGAGCTGCCCTACGACCGCGAGCACGTCCAGCACCTCAACCCGCGCCTCACCTCGGCCAAGGCGCTCGTCGAGGGCGGCGCCGTACGGCTCGAGGGCGACCTCGCGTGGGTGCGGACGGACGGCGGCCTGCGCGAGGTCAGGCTGTCCGACGGCTCGTGCACCTGCGCGTGGTGGTGGGACCACCGCGGCTCGCGCGGGCCGTGCAAGCACGTGCTGGCCGCCCGCATCGCCGCCCGCGCCACCGAGGACGTACCCGCCGGCGTGCTCCAGTAGGCGCCCGTGGTTCGGCGGGCGCCCCCAGCGGGTCAGCGGCGCACGCTGGAGTCGCGGATGACCAGCTCCGGGTCGAACAGGACCTGCCGGTGCCGGTGGCGTTCGCCCGCGTCGATCTCCTCCAGCAGCAGCTCGGCGGCGACCCGGCCGAGCTCCTCGCGCGGCTGCCGGATCGACGACAGCGGCACCGCCGCGGCGCCGGCGTAGTCGATGTCGTCGTAGCCGATGAGCGCCACGTCGTCGGGGATCCGCAGGCCGGCGGCGGTCAGGCCCTGCATGAGGCCGAGCGCGAGCAGGTCGTTGGCGCAGAACAGCGCGGTGGGCCGGTCGGGCTCCGGCATCGTGGCCAGCCGCTCGGCGGCGTGCCTTCCGGAGGCGAAGCTCAGCGACGGCACGTCGATCAGCGCCAGCGTGGGGGCGCCGGCGCTCCCCGCCTCAGCGCTTTCCGCCTGGGCCGCGGCGGCGGCCTCCACCGCCTGGGCCGCGCCCTTGTGCCGCTCCGCGACCTGACTGATCGTCCAGGAGCCGCCGACGAAGCCCAGCCGCCGGTGGCCCTGCGCGAGCAGGTGCTCGGCGGCGAGCCGCCCGCCGAGCACGTCGTCCACGGCGACCGAGCAGCGGTTGCGCCGCGTGGCCCGGTGGTCGAGCAGAACCACCGGGGTGCCCCGCTCGATGATCTGCTCCAGCCGCTCGTTCTCCCGCTCGACCGGCGTGATGAGGATGCCCTGGACGCGCTGCTCCTCCAGGTGGTGCAGGTAGCGGTGCTCGCGCGGCCCGTCCTGGTCGCTGTTGCACAGCGTGACGATCATCCCGTTGTCGGCGGCGACCGCCTCCACGCCCTTGGCGACGTCGGTGAAGAACGGGTTGGTGACGTCCAGCACCACCAGGCCCATGGTGCGCGTGCGGCCGGAGCGCAGCGCGCGGGCCGACTCGTTGCGCACGAAGCCGAGCTCGTTCATGGCGTTGAGCACCCGCTCGCGCGTGGCGGGCGAGACCGCGTCGGGGCGGTTCAGCACGTTGCTGACCGTCCCCACTGACACGCTGGCCAGCTTGGCGACCTCCTTGATGCTCGCTATCGCCATGGCTCCTCACACGGGACGGGGACATCGGGATCTTGAGCCAGCGTACTACAGGGCCATCCCGGCCATTGAAACGTAACAATACGGTCGGTCGCCGCGATACAGTCGTGACCTCGGAACTTACCCGCAACCTCTTGACTCCTTACGGTAACCGGCCTTGCGTTCCGGGCCAAGATGGCTGAAACGTTTCATAGTTCCTCCGGCCGCCCGTTAGGAGGTAGACGTGAACAGCCCATGGGTGCGTGTGCGCGGCGACGGCCGGCTCAGCCGCACCCCCTCCGCCGGAGGGCGAGCCGGCGGACCACTACGTGGCCGACCCCGCCGACCCGGTGCCCCACCGCGGGCGGCGCCACCTTCCTGCCGGGCGTGCTCATCGGCCGCAACTCGGGCCAGAAGGACCAGTCGGCCGTCGAGAGCCGCCGCGACGTGCTCGTCTACACCAGCGAACCGCTGGCCGAGGACATGGAGGTGACCGGCGAGGTGGTCGTCGAGCTGCACGCCTCCTCCAGCGCCCCCGACTGCGACTGGACGGCCCGGCTGGTGGACGTCCATCCCGACGGGCGGGCGTACGGGGTGGTGGACGGCATCCTGCGGGCGCGCTACCGGCACGGCCCGGACCGCGAGGTGCCGCTGACGCCCGGGGAGCCGGAGCTGTTCCGGTTCCCGCTCGGCGCCACCAGCATGGTGTTCAAGGCGGGGCACCGGCTGCGGCTCCAGGTCGCGAGCTCCAACTTCCCGCGCTTCGACCGCAACCCGCAGCAGTGGGTCACGATCGCGACGGCCGGCGAGGCGGACCTGCGGCCGGCCCGGCAGACGGTCCACCACGACGCCGCCCGCCCCAGCCGGCTCCTCCTGCCGGTCGTGCCCGGCTAGCCCGGCCGGGGGTTGCCGAAAACCGGCTAGCCCGGCTGAGGGTCACTGGAAACCGGCTAGCCCGGCTGGGGGTCACTGGAAACCGGCTAGCCCGGCTGGGGGTCGCCGGAAAGCTGGAAGAGGAGGTCGGCGCCGGTTTCGGGATGGGCGGCGGGACGGATCACGTCGGCGCCCGACTCCTCCAGCAACTCGGCCAGGCGCGCGGCGTTGCGCTGGGAGTTGTCGGCGCAGCAGTTGTTGGTGAGCACGTGCGTGGTGGCGGCCTCCCCGGACAGCGCCGCGATCCGTCCGGCCCAGTCCCGCAGCTCCTCCTCCGCGTACAGGTAGCCGAACCGCTCCTCGATGACCCGGCTCGTCCACTTGTCCGAGTGGCCGTGCAGGCGCACCACGGCCAGGTCGGAGGTGGCGGCCAGCACGGGCGGCACGGACGACGGGTGCCCCTGGGGCATGTCCACCCCCACGTACGGCAGGTCGTGGGCGGCGAGGAAGTCCAGCGTCTCCCGTCGGTGACCCTCGTCCAGCCACGCCGCGTTACGGAACTCGACGCAGATCCGGGCCGGCAGGCAGCGGTCACGGCACTCCAGGATGTGGCGGCGGCTCGCGGCCCCGGGCCGGAACCACGGCGGGAACTGGAACAGCAGCGCGCCCAGCTTCCCCGCCTCCCGTAACGGCCGCAACGCGCCCAGGAACCGGCTCCACACCTGCTCGGCCACCTCCGGCGGCACATCCCGCAGGTAGAGGGAGCGCCGCGGCTCACCGAGCGCCGCCCGTAAGTCCTTGTACAGCGCGGCAGGCCGGGTCGGATGGTGGGTGAGGAGGGAGAACGCCTTGACGTTGAAGACGAAGTCCTCGGGGGTGCGGTCACGCCACGACACGGCGGTCCGCTCGGCGGGCGGGTGGTAGTAGGTGGCGTCCACCTCCACCAGGGGGAACCGGGAGGCGTAGAAACGGAGACGCGCCTCGGGCGTGGACGCCTCGGAGGGATACCAACCGGAGGCGAGCAGCGACTTGTCCGTCCACGAGGCCGTACCGACAAGGATCTTGCCCATGTTCTCACCGTACGCGGGGGGGCTTGGGGGTGTGCGGGGGTCAGCGATCAGGGTTGTCGACGCACAGCGTCTCACCGTTGAAGACGATGTCCTCCGGGCTCACCAGGAGCACGCCCGAGCCGGTTCCCGGCTTGTCCACGGAGAACCTGGACGTTTCCCCCGACTTACGGTTTCGTGTGATCTTCCAGCCCTTCTGCTCCAGCGGTGTGCGGGTCTTCGCCATGACGTCGGTCTCCGTCCCGCCGATCCCAGCACTACCGGTCACCACGACATAGCTGTGGACACTGGTGTACTCCGCGCCCGCCAAACCGCCGCAGGGCAGGTCCCGGTCCTCGACTGAGGAATCCACTCTGGCACCGGGTGCCATCGCCTGGATGACGGTGATGATCTCGCTGATGAGCTTCTGCCGCGACTGCTCCGGGGTCATGGTGTCGTTCTCCTGATCGGGCGTACAGGCGACCAGCGTGAGTGCCATCAGGACACCCGTGACCGCCACAGGTCGTCGTCCGTTGCTCGCCGCCGTCATCGTGGATGCCTCACTTCGCCTTGTCCTTCGTCCCGATGCCGCCGAGATCGGCGATGTTGTCGATCCCCCGCTGGAAGCCGAGCGCGACGATCACGGGTGTGGTGGTGGTGTAGACGGCGGCACCCGCCGCTGTGGCCGCCGTTGTCGCCTGGGCGAATGCCTGGGCCTCGGACAAGCCGGCCGCGCGGAAGCCTTCGTAGCTGCTCCTGAAGGTCCGCTTCGCGCTCGCCGCAACGAGGCCCGACTGCAATTCGGTGGGAGTGATGTGGTCGAGAACGTCGTAGTCGTTGACCAGCCTGATGACCTTGATCGCGGTTTCAGGGGTTTCCAGGCTCTTGTCGCCAAGGATGCCGGCCAGTTCGACGCCGAAGGCTGCCGTCTTCTCCGGAGGCATCTGCGACAGCAACCAGGTGGTCAGATGGACCGCGGACTCCACCCGGTTGCCCGCGAGAAAGCCGCCCTGCTTCGCGGCGACCTCACGTGCGAGCTTTCCCAGTTCAGCGTCGAGTTCAGTGAGGGTGACGTCTTCGGAGATGCGGTGCTGGGTGAAGACGGCCTTGGCACGCTGGACGGCTCCTGACCATTCGGCGGGTGTCCTGACGCGGCCCGCGAGGACGTCCTGGATGATGGGGTCCATATCGACGCCGAGTTTGAGCACCTTCTCGGCAGGCACCTGCGACCTCATCCACGCGATGAACGCGCGAGCCTCCATCGCACCAGCCAGCTCATCGTCGAGATGGGTGCCGGTGAACGTCAGCTCCTGAGGACGGCGGAAGAGGATCGCGCGCAGGTTCTCCAGGGATGAGCTGTTCAGCTTGTAGTACTGGGAGTGCCCGGAGGAGTCCCCCGCGTCGAGCCGGATGATGTCCGCGAAGTCCGCCGGATCCTTGCCGTGGCCCTGCGTGTAGGAGACCCAGTCTCCAGGGGCCCGCAGGTCGTACACCTTGGTTCCCGCGGGCAGGCGGAAGTCGGCGACGCTGTTGACGTTCGAGCCGAGACCGGGGCTGCCCATGAAGGTGATGGTGTCGAACGCCGCGCCGTTCTGCAGCGCCTTGCTGCTCACGAGCGTGCCATAGCTGTGTGCGAACAGATTGGTCTTCGCCGTCGGCTTCAGGCATACGCCGATGCCCGCGCGGAACTCGGCGAGTTGCCGTCCGCCGACGAGAGCCTTCGCCGGGTCCACGGCGTCTCCAAGTTCGGGCGTGTCGTAGCCCAGCCAGCTCACCACGGCCGCACCCGGCGCCAGCCTCCGTGTTCGGGGATCGATGACGAGCTGCCGCGCGTCTGCGGCGATAGCTGAGAAATTGTCCAGCCGGTTGGTGATGCCCGGTACCTGGATGGCGACGTCGTCGGCGTTCTCCAGATCGCCGGTCACTTCGGCGAGACGCCCGTCGCCGCGGGGATCGAAGAGCAGGAACTGGCGGAATGTCCCGATCTCCAGCATCTCCTTGCTCATCGGATCCCAGATTCTCCGAAGATGCGGGACCAGGAAGCCGCGTAGTGCCTCCACCCGGTCCGCCTGTCGCTGATACGTCGGGTCGGTCGGCATCATCGTGGCCAGGTGCGCCTGCTCCACCTCCAGTGCGTCCGCGATGCGCAGCCGGTTGGCCGCGTAGCGGAGGGTCACCGGTGCCCCGTCCAGGTTGCCCACCAGTTCGGCCTGATGGGTCGCCAGCCACGAGCACTCCCCCGTCGTCAGCGTGCCGAAGTACCGCCTGACCGCCGCCGCCCGGGTCGCCGGGTCGGTGTTCCCGGTGCGGTCCAGGACGGCGTTCAGGCCGGAGGTCAGCCGCCTGCCCTCCGCCTCCCCCATCGTGGGTACGGGTGGCAGGCCGAAGGTGGCGAGCGCCGCCGAGCCCGACTGTGTGAGCTGGAGCTGGAGCTGGTGGCGGCGGCGGGCGATGTCGGCGGGGCGGCCCGCGGTCCACGCGCCCGCCTGGCCGATGACGTGGGCGGGCGACGGGTCCGCGCCCGCGCCCGTCAGCAGGCGGGCGAGTGTGCTCCCCGCGTCCTCCCAGGTACGGCCGGCCGACGTGAGTTGCTGTTCCAGGGCGCGCATGCGTTCGGGGTCCCCGCCCACGAAACCCCGCGCGCAGCCGTTTCCTGGGCCGCCACGGCAGGCGCCGGGAGGGTACCCCAGGGCGGGGGGCGTACCGGGTGTCCCGCCCGCCACCTGGTCGAACGCCTCCAGGAACGCCCGTCGCACCGCCCCCGCCACCCGGTGCAGCTCGTCCGCCAGCCTGGTGGCCGCCTCCCCCACCAGCGCCCCGTCGCGGAGCAGCAGGAGCGCCCGGTCGGCCGCGGGGGCGTCCCGTTCGGCCAGCTCCGCGATGTGCCGCAGCACCGCCAAGGCCGCCACAGCCGATGACGCCGATGAACCCGACGCTCGCGACGCCGCCGATGACGGGTCCCGCCCCTGTCCCATGGTCCGCTTCCTGTCGTTCCGCGACGGCAGTCACCACGTCGTGAACAGCACACGGTGATCAGAGGCATGGTGCCAGAGAGTGACCGGCCAGTCAGCTCTCCGTGACGGATTCGCATGGCGCGACCAGCCGGTGGAGCCGCCGTGCCTCCTGCAGGACCCGGCTGGAGCCCTTGCGGGACGCCATGGCGGCGAGGGCCGGCAGATGGGCGCGGGCGTTCGCGGGCCGGGCGGCCGTCGAGGCGGCGGCCATGAGGTCGGCGAGCCCGGCGCGGGGCCGGTCGCCGTCCGCGGGGAGCAGCGCGGGCAGGAGGCGCTCGGCCAGCGCCCACACCGCCTCGTGGGCGCCGGCGCGCGCGGCGTCGCCGAGGACCGCGGACACCCGGTTGAGCTTGACGTAACCCCCCGTGACCAGGTCGGCGAGGGCCGTGCCGAGGGCCTCGACCGGCGTCTCGCCGCGGGCGGCCAGCGTGAGCAGCGCGTCGGCCGTGCTCGACCGGGCGGCGGGGTCGGCGTGGCCCAGGCCGTAGGCCAGCGCGTACGCCGTCGCCGTCCCCGCGGGGCCGTCGCAGCGCACGAGGTCGCACAGGACGGAGGCCACGCCGGTCTTGGAGTCCACGGTCCGCGCCACGTGCGGGACGAGGTGGGCCGCCGCGAGCTCCCGGTGCGACGGGAGGACCAGGGGCCACCAGGCCAGGCTGTCGGGGTGGTAGCCGGACGAGGGCGCGTCCAGCCCTTCGACGGGCGAACCCGCGAAGGGCAGGGTCAGCGTCACGCGGACATCGCTCCACGTGGACCAGTAGTGCCGCCCGGTGTACGGCTCGCAGGACACCCCGGGGTCGGGCAGGCGGTCGCCGGCCATCCACGCGGCGCAGGCGCGGCCGGCGTCCGAGGTGGAGGTGCGGGCCCGGGCCACGGTCGTCTCGTCCACCTCGCGGGGCAGCCGCAGGAGGGCCTGCGCCAGGTCGGCGGGCAGCGCCTGCACCCGTGACGCCTCCAGGCGTCCCAGGCGGTCGAGCAGCGTGCCGGGGTCGACGTGCCCGGTGCCCGAGGTGGGCGTGGCCAGCAGGACAGGGTAGCCGGAGCCGCGCTCGAACGGGGCCACGAGCTCGAGGGCGCGCCGCCGGTAGAGCCGCTCGATCGGCCCGCAGTCGGGGCCCCCGCCGCGTGCACTCCCGGCTGCCGCGATCCGCCGGCTCTCCTTCGGTGAGGCGAACGCGAGGAAGGCGCGGTGGAGGAGATCGCCGGCCTCGTTCCGGACGTCCACGCCGTAGTAGTGGCGGGGGTGCTCCCACCAGGGGCGCAGCGCCTCGCGGAGCGTGTCGGGCTCGCGGTGCGACCATTCGGCGAGCCCGGAGAGCAGCCGTTCGAAGGTGTACGGGTCGTCGTCGGACCCGCGGAAGCCGGTCAGCTCGCGGACCAGGTCGCCGGGGGAGCCGATGGGCGGCGGAAGCTGCGGGGCGGGGGCGGCGACGAGGACGGGAGCGGCCGGCTCGTCGTCCTCGGGCAGGTCGCCGTAGGCCGCGGCGATCCGTTCGCGCAGTTCGGCGGGCAGTACGGCCGCGGCCTCCCTGAGCGCCTCACGCCCCTCCTCACCGGCCACCGGCGCCAGCGGGACGGCCAGCCGTACGGCCCGCTCCTGCAGCACGAGCGTCTCGTGCCCGATGACCTCGGCCAGGGCGCGCAGCGCGACGTCGGCGCGACCGGCGGCGCGTGGACCGGCCGTGACGCCCAGCCACGACAGGACGGACCGCAGCAGCTTCGGCGCCGGCCGGAACGTCAGGGCCTCCACCGCCTCGGCGAACAGCTCCTCCTCCAGCCGTCCCGCCTCGTCCAGCGCCCGCAGCCGGGCCACGGCCGACTCGGCCACCACGACCGGCGCGGCCGGCAGCATGCGGGCGTAGTCGCGGGCCCGGCCGGCGGTCTCGTCGAGGCCGGGATCGAGCTGGTCGTGCAGGTACGCGAGGACGGGCAGGGCGTTCTGGCCGTCGCGCAGGAGGCGTCCGACGACGCCGTCGAGCACGGCCTCGCGTTCCAGCAGACCGGCCTCCGTGAGCCGCACGAGGGTGTCGGCCGTGTCGGTGGTCAGCCCGTCGCTCAGGCCGTCGCTCTCGAAGATCCGCGGGCCCAGGACGGGGACCAGCGGGTCCGTCACCGCCGGCTCGGCCTTGAGTCCGCGCAGCCAGCCGGCCATGAACGCCGCGTCGTCGCCCGGCTCGACACCGGTCTCGCGGACGAGGGCGGCGGCCAGCTCCCAGTTCTGCAGCTCCGGCAGGCGCACCCGGGCGGCGACGCGGCGGGCCAGGTCGGCCCGCCACGCCTCCGGCCGGTCGCGCACCAGGCCGAGGATGCGGGCGACGTCGCGCGGGTCCTCCCTCCGCCGGCGGAACTCGCGGCGGAACAGCCACGCGGCCACCGCCGCCGGGCCGCCGAGACAGCCGGCGCCCACCATGATGAGGGGACGGATCTGGTGGCGCTGCGCCCCCTCCCACCACGGCCGCCCACCACGGAACGCCTTGCGCATGTGCTCCGTCATCTCGGCCGCGACGGCCTTGCGGGCGGCCGGGTCGAGCCCGGCCACAAGCTGGGCCGTACGGGCGACGTCGCCGCCGCGGATGAAGGGGTACAGGTCGTTCCAGGCGGTCATGAGGGGCGCCTTCCAGGACGGTGTCACTGGATCCGGGACACTAGCGACGCCTTACGACAATCTTGCTCGGCTCCAAGGGGTGCTGCCGCGCAGGACGACGGCGAACACGGTTTCGGAGGATCAGCGGACGGTGGGGTGGGTGACGTCGTGGGCGCGGAGGTTGCCGCACATCCCCCACCGCTCCTCGGGCGGGCTCTCCATGAGGGCCGAGCCGGCGAGGTGGGTGGGGTCGCCCGCCTCCAGGGCGTCGAGCACGGCGGCGGTGTGGCGCACCTGCGCGGCCACGTTCCGCTCCCACAGCTCGCGCCAGCGGCCGACGTGCGGGCGGACCAGCGCCACCGCGTCGGCGTACAGCCGGCGCAACGGCTCCAGGTCTCCGGCGTCGACCGCCTCCGCCAGGCGCAGGAAGCCCTCCACCGCCAGGTCACGGCGCCGGGCCACCGCCCGCTCCACCTCCTCCGGCGGCACGCCGACGGGCAGCGCGGCGGCCTGCCGGTAACGCCCGGCGTCCGCCACGACGTCCGGCGGGAACGTCATGACCGCGTCACCGGCCTCGGGCAGACCCGCGTTCTGCATCACGACCACCACCTCCAGGCCGTCGTGGTTGACCGCCCGATGGATGGTGCCCGGCGTGAACCACACCGTCGAGCCCGGCCGCAGCTCGGTCTCGCGCAGCCCGTGCACGTCCAGCGTGTGCAACGCACCGCGCCCGCCCACCACCACGTACGCCTCGGCCGAGGCCGTGTGCAGGTGCGGCGTCCCGCCCGCCAGGCCGTCGGCCGCGCACACGCCGGAGTACACCGACAACCGGCTCACCGACGTGCCGCCGGGGAACGTCATGCCGGCGCTCCCCCGGCCAGCGCCGCCCTGCCCCGCTCGGCCAGCAGCGCGGTGCCCTCCTCGCCCCTGTCGCCGTCGCCCACCACGACCGCGTACCGGAAGCGGAGCGTCTCGCCGTCCGGCAGCTCCAGCTCCTCGCTGAAGAACGGCGCCGGGCACAGGCAGGCGAACTCCTCGGTGCGGGCGAACCACTGCGGCGGGTGCTGCGGGTTCGCGGTGTCGTCCACCATGACGATCGTCGAGTGTCCGCCCGTGCCGTCGTGCCGGCCGCGGAAGCCGAACCACTCGGCGCGGGTGCCGCGCAGCTCGTCGCCGCCCGCCCCGGCGGGCGACTGGATGAGGCCGCCGGTGAACGAGCGCGGGCCGCGCCAGAACAGGCCGCCGTAGCCGGCGTTCTCGCGTCCCTTGGTGGTCGGGGAGCCGAAGGAGAGCGTCGCGCCGGACACGTTCGTCATGGCCGTGTCGAAGACCAGGGCCCACGTCGCGTCGTCGAGGACGGAGACGGCCAGCGTGCGCAGCTCGTCGATGACGGGGTCGCCGGCCTGCGAGGTCCAGGCGAGGGTGTGGCCGATCTCGGCGCGTCCGCCCTCGGCCGACAGCGTGGTCATCTCCTGGTGGGTGGCGCTGCCGTTGTTGTCGAGCTGCACATAGAACCGGCCGTGCACGTACGTCGGGCCGCCCCAGAAGTTGTGCTCGCCGACGTGCGGCAGCGACCAGGCGATGCCCTTGTGCCAGACGTGGTCGTGCGGCCGGAACAGCGACACGAGCTCGCCGCCGAGGGTGCGGATCGGGTGCAGGTACGGCTTGGGCGACTCCAGCACCGGCGTGTCGGGCCGGTAGACGTAGGTGAAGAGCTGGACGCCGCCCGCCGAGACGGCGACCGACCGGCCGAGAGCGTGATCGACCTGAAGGGTCACTGGTTCCTCACCTTTTCCCACGGTGTGCCGGTCCCGTCCATCCGCTGTGCGAACGGGTCGCCGGGCGCGATCTGTCCAGTGCGTACGCGCTCGCCGGTGAAGGCGGAGCGGTACAGGGCGGCGATGAACTCCATCGTCCGCCGGGCGTCCGCGGCCGTGACGGGCGGGGCCTCGCCCCGGTCGAGGGCGTCGAGCACGGCCGCGAACCAGCCCTCGTGACCGCTCGGCTCGGAGGAGTGGTCCTGGTTCCACAGGGACGCGACATCCTCGTGGCCGGGGGCCGGGGTGACGGTCCAGTCGTCGTCGGTGTAGCCGTACAGGTGCTCCACCTCCACGGTGGCGCGCTCGTAGTCGAAGCGCAGCGCGGAGGTCTGCCGCGGCGACACCACCGAGTTGACCACGGTGGCGACCGCGCCGCTCTCGAAGGTGACCAGCGCCATCGACACGTCCTCGGTGTCGACGTCGCGGGCCCGGCGGGCGGCGACCGCGGTGACCTCGTGCCACGGTCCGAGCACGGAGAACAGCAGGTCGAACTGGTGGATGCCGTGCCCCATGGTCGGGCCGCCGCCCTCGCTCTCCCACGTGCCGCGCCAGGGCACCGCGAAGTACGCCTCGTCGCGGTACCACTGGGTGGTGCAGGTGGCGAGCAGCGGCCGGCCGAGCTCGCCCGCGCCGGTGAGGCGGCGCAGCCGTCGCGCGCCCGCCCCGAAGCGGTGCTGCAGGACGGTCGCGACGTGCGCCGTCGAGTGGGCCTCCGCCTCCACCAGCGCGTCCATCTCGGCCAGCGACAGGGTCGGCGGCTTCTCCACCAGCACCGTCACCCCCGCCTCCAGGCACTCCAGGGCCAGCGGCGCGTGCAGTCCGGGCGGGGTGCAGAGGTGGACGAGGTCCACGTCGCCTTCGCGCAGCAGGTCGGTCAGGCTCGCGTGGACGCGGGTGATGTCCCACGTCTCGGCGAACGCCTTGGCCCGGCCGGGGTCCACGTCGACGGCGGCGGCGAGGCTCGCCCGCCCGCCCGAGGCGGCGACGGCCCTGGCGTGGGCGGTGGCGATCCCACCGGTGCCGACGATCGCGGACCGGTAGTTCCGTTGAGACAAGGTGACGCTCCAGGTTGGCGGGAGACGTGGGGAAAACGCTTTCCGCAGTTTGCCCGGAGTGTTGGAGCAGCGTCAAGGCTTGCCGGGGAGCCAGGCCCTGTATCGGAGTCGGTCGGCGACGAGGACGGCGGCTTCGTCACACACGGCCCGATCTCATGCTGTGCCTTCCGCGATCGAGCGGCTCACCAGTGCGTCGAACTCGCGGTCCGGCAGGGATCCCGAACGGCGCGACCTCCATGCGCAGCGTGTCGGGAGGGCCTCCAGGGCGTGTTTGGAGGCGTAGCACCAGACGCCCAGCGGCAGGCTGATCTCGCCGCCGATCGAGGACACATTGACGATCACCCCGAATCGCTGTTCGCGCATGTGCGGCAGGACGAGCTGGATCAGCCGGGCGGGGCCAGGACGTCGACCTCGAACTGGTCGCGCGCCAGGTCCGGGGGACGTCCTCGACGGCGCCGTGCAGGACCGTGCCGGCGTTGTCGACCAGCACGTCGATCCGGCCCTGCTCCCGCAGGATCGTGGCGATCACCCGGTCGGCCGTACACGACGTGGCCGGCGCGGAGCAGTTCCCGGGCGGTCGTCAGACCGATGCCGGCCGATGCTCGGTGACCAGGCAGACCTTCGGTTGGGCGGACTTCACCCAGCAGGGATTCCGGCTCTACGGCGCGGCCAACCCGGCAGGCGTCAGCATGCACACCGCCAGCCGGTTCTTCCAGCACCTGCACCGGGACATGGCCCGAGCCGCCGAGCACTGGCGGCACACCCTGGCCGACCAGCCGCATCGCCCCTGAACGGCCGCGGGTTCGTCCCGTCGACGCCGTCCCCTTCCGCTCCGGGCGGCGGATCGAGGAACCGCACCCCCTTCACCTACAAGATCTCAACAGGTATGGTCAGATCCGTTCGCGAAGAAAAGTTTCACCCCTGGAGGGACAGTGGGCAAGAAGCTTCAGTTGCTGGCGTTACCGGTGGCGGCCATCGCGCTGACCATCCTGACCAGCGGCCCGGCCCAGGCCGCCGACGGCTACGACCGTTGCCGCGCCGGCTACTACTGCCTGTTCTCCGGCCTCGACGGGTCGGGCGACCTCGTCGAGATCAAGGCCGACACCCCCGACCTCGCCGCGCTGAACATGGCGGACCGCGCCAAGTCCGACTGGAACCGCACGAGCTCCTACATCCACCTGTACTCCGAGGCCGGCTACGGCGGCTGCTCGGCTGTGACCAGCCCGGGCGGCAAGGGCAACTTCTACAGCGCCTTCCGTGACTTCTTCGACTCCGTCCGCGTCGGCGGCCCGAACGGCCCCTCCTGCGAGGTGACGTTCTCCCGCTCGGTCACCGACTCGCACGGCTGACCCGGTCTCCGGCACCGGCGGCGCGCGAGGGGTCACGCGCGCCGCCGGGCCGGAACCGCCTCCTGGCTCGGCGGCCCGGGTCGAAGCGGCCGTCGATGACGGTCCAGCCCGCGTCCACCGCGAGGTTCTCGCCCGTGACGTACGAGGCCGCGTCGCCGGCCGGGAACGCCACCGCGGAGGCCACCTCGCCGGCGGTCCCCCATCGGCCGGACATGGTCATGGTGGGGAGCCCGGTGGCTCAGGTGGTGACGATCGAGGCGTCCTCACCCAGCAGGGCGAGGACGACGGCCGTGTCGAGCAGCAGCGCGGGGATGAGCCGGGAGCGGAACAGCGCGAGCACCGCCGCCACCTCTGCCGCGCTCCCGGTCCCGACCACCGGGACGGGCAGCGTGGCCGCCGCGGCGGCGGCCCGGGCGAGCACC
>NZ_JBFAIA010000158.1:0-18657 GCF_040654455.1 Nonomuraea sp. NPDC050691 | reverse complement strand
CGAGAAGGGCCGGGCGACGGGCTGTTCTCTCGGGGCCTGGGCGTTCGGTCATGCCCTCAGGACACCGCGGATCGCCGAGACCGTACCCGAAGGCGGTCCGCGAAAGGCTCAGGACATCGCCTCGCCTACGGCGACACTCAGGCGTCGCGCGCCTTCGGCGAGTTCTGCGAGGTCGGCGGCGGCCGCGAAGTTCAGCCGCAGGCAGGTGGGGGGCGGTTCGGCGGGGAAGAATCGGCTGCCGCGGTCCACCGCCACGCCGTGGGCGCGTGCCGCGTCAGCCACGGCGGCGTCGTGCTGGCCGGGGGGCAGGTGGATCCACAGGTGCAGGCCCCCGGCCGGGTGGCGGGTGCGCCGCCAGTCCGGGACCTGACGGGCCAGAGCGTCAGCCAGCGCGGCCGCTCGTTCGCGCAAGGACGCCGACAGGGCGCGCAGGTGCCGGTCCCAGGCCGGGCCGCTGACCAGTTCGATGGCCGCCTCCTGCAGCGGCCGGGCGGTGAAGAAGTCATCGACGTAGCGCATCGCGCGCAGCCGCCGCGTGACCGGGCCGCGGGCGATCACCGCGCCGATGCGCAGGCTGGGCGAGGCCGGCTTGGTCAGCGAGGTGAGGTGGATGACGGTGCCGTCGCGGTCGTCGGCGACCAGCGGGCGCGGCACCGCCTGGCCGTGGCCGAGGAAGCGGGCGAAGTCGTCCTCGACGAGGAAGGCGCCGGCGGCGCGCGCCACTTCCACGACCTGCTCGCGCCGCTCGGGCGCGAGCACCGCGCCGGTGGGATTGTGGAAGGTGGGCTGGCAGTACAGCAGGCGGGCGCCGGTCATGGCGAAGGCGTCGGCCAGCAGGTCGGGACGGATGCCGGCCTCGTCCATCGGGACCGGCAGCGGGCGCAGGCCCGCCGCCCGTGCCGCGGCCAGCGCGCCCGGGTAGGTGGGCGACTCCATCAGCACCGGGCCGCCGGGCGCGACGATCGCCCGGAACAGCATCGACAGCGCGCCCTGACCGCCCCCGGTGACCAGCACGTCCTCGGCGCTCACCGCGCCGCCGGCCTGCCGGGCGAAGATCGCGCGCAGCGGCGCCAGCCCTTCCACGGGGGCGCGGTGCCAGGCGTCGGGACGGCGGGCCGCGCGCGCCAGGGCCGCCCCCAGCGCACGGACGGGCTGGAGCGAGGCGTGCAGGTAGCCGCCGGCCATGGAGATGCCCCCGCCGGGGAGCGGGGCGGACGGCTCGGCCGCGGCGTCCACGTCGCGTCCGGCCAGCGCGACCGCCTGCCAGGACGTGTCCGGCGCGCCACTGCCCGGGCCGGTGGGGCGGGCGGCGACGAAGGTGCCGCTGCCGGGACGGGTGACGACGGCGCCCTCGGCGGCCAGTGTGGCGATCGCGCGGGAGACCGTGGCCGGGCCGACCCGGTAGCGGTTGATCAGCTCCCGGCTGCTGGGCACACGGTCGCCGGGCGCCAGCTCCGCGAGCAGAGTTCGGAGGTTGGCGACAAGCGCTTCAGAAGTGCTACCGTCGGACATGAGAGCCGATAATAGCGCTACCGACATCAGCGGAGAAGCACTTCTCGCGCTGCGCGCCGACACCCCGGGCTGCGAACAGGTCGTGCACTTCAACAACGCGGGCTGCGGCCTGCTGCCCGACCCCGTCCTGCAGGTCATGCTCGACCACCTCAGGCTGGAGGCCGCCATCGGCGGCTACGAAGCGGCGGCCGCCCGCGCCGACCAGGTCCGCGGCTTCTACACCGAGCTCGCCGCCCTGATCAACTGCGGGCCGGACAACATCGCCTTCGCCGGCAGCGCCACCCACGCCTACTCCACCGCCCTGTCGGCGATCCCGTTCGAGCCCGGCGACGTCGTCCTGACCACCCGCAACGACTTCATCTCCAACCAGATCGCGTTCCTGTCCCTGCGCAAACGCCTCGGCGTGGAGATCGTGCACGCTCCCGACGCGCCGGAGGGCGGGGTGGACGTGGCGGCCATGGCCGCGCTGATGCGCGAGCACCGGCCCCGGCTCGTGGCCGCCACGCACATTCCCACCAACTCCGGACTGGTCCAGCCCGTCGCCGAGATCGGCGCGCACTGCCGCGAGCTCGACCTGCTGTATCTCGTGGACGCCTGCCAGTCGGTCGGCCAGTACCCCGTCGACGTGGCCGAGATCGGCTGCGACCTGCTCACCGCGACCTGCCGCAAGTTCCTGCGCGGGCCGCGCGGCTCGGGCTTCCTGTACGTCTCGGATCGGGTGCTGCGGGCGGGCTACGAGCCGCTGTTCATCGACATGCACGGCTCCCGGTGGGTCGCCCCCGACCAGTATCAGCCGGTCGAGACCGCGGCCAGGTTCGAGGAATGGGAGTTCCCCTACGCGGCCGTGCTCGGCTGCGCCGAGGCCGCGCGCTACGCCCGCCGGGTCGGCCTGGAGGCCATCGCACGCCGTACCCCGGTCCTGGCGGCCCGTCTGCGCGAGGGCCTTGGCGCCGTCCCCGGGGTTCGTGTGCTCGACCGCGGCCCTCAGTTGGGGGGCCTGGTCACGTTCGCCATCGAGGGCTGGCAGGCGCAGCCGTTCAAGGCGGCGATGGACGCCCGCGGCGTCAACTCCGCGCTCAGTCTCCGCGAGTTCGCCCAGTTCGACTTCGGCGACAAGGACGTCGACTGGTGCCTGCGCCTGTCGCCGCACTACTACAACACCGAGGACGAGGTCGACCGCGTGACGGCCGCCGTCGCCGAACTCGCCCGAGAAGCCCTGACCTCTCAGGTACGGACGGCGGGAAGTGCGGCGGCTTGACCTACGGCGCGTAGTTCCTGCCCGTCAGGGGTGCGGGCGGAGCGGGGAAACCCACCGTGAGCCGTCACGGCTGGGCGACCCGGTCCCCTACCGGTCGCGGTAGAGGTCCCGTCTCTCGGGCGACTGCTCGAGGCCGGCGGACCGGTAAGTGGCGACGGCGCCGACGTTGGAGCTCGGACAGCACACCTCGCGACGTCGGAGCGGACAGGAAGCCCGCCAGTCAACGAACTAGTACGCCTCGCCAGTGCGCCTTTTTGCGATGAGCCGGGGACATGGCTGCCGCACAGTGTTCCAGGGGGTTCGGAGAGACATCATCGAGGAGAACCAGCGAATGTTCAGCACCAACACGGGTCGTCGCATGTCCAGAAACGCGGGTATGGCCCTGGGGTTGGCCACTGTCCTGTTCACCGGCGCCGTGGCGCTGGCCGGACCGGCGTCGGCGGCCACCGTCACCGCGCAACTCGACAGCGGCAGGATCCTCGTCAACGGCAGCTCCGGGGACGACGGGATCGAGATCACCCTCAATCCGGCGGGCACCGTGGTGACCGTCAGCAACACGCTCGGCTCGGTCGCGGCCGGTTCCGGATGCACACAGGCGGGAGGCGCGGCGCAGTGCCCGGCCGGTGGGATCACTCGCGTCGAGGTGTTCGCGGGGGACGGCATCGACGCGATCCGCAACAACACGAAACTGCCGAGCACGCTCTCCGGCGACAACGGCATCGACACCGTCAACGGCGGTTCCGGCGCCGACGTCCTGTTCGGCGGTTTCGGTGACGACACGCTCAACGGCCGCGGCGGCAATGACCGTCTGATCGGCAGTGTCGGCACCGACACGCTCAACGGCGGCGCCGACACCGACCGTTGCGACGGCGAAGTCGAGACCAACTGCGAGCTGTAGGCAGTGGACGGACGGCGGGCGGGGACGGGACGGCGCTGAGCGGGGAACAGCGGGCGACGGCGGGGCCGTGGGCGCGCGCCCGCACCGCGGCCCCGGTCAACGCGGGCTGCGGGGCGACGATCAGCGATGTCGCGATGGCCGACAGGTACTCCGCCATGTCCGGGTTCGTGGCGAACCGCGCGCGGAACGGCCCGGTACGGACCCGGTCCGCGATCCGCGGCAGCACCCCGCCACCCAGGTAGACCCCGCCCCGCGCGCCCAGCGTCAGCGCGACGTTCCCCGCGAACGACCCCAGCAGCCCGCAGAACACCTCGACCGTCTCCGCGCACAACGGGTCGTCCGCCCGCGAGACGATCGCCGACGCCGTGTCCTCGACCGGCGGGACGCCCCTGACCTCCGCCAGCGCCCGGTACAGCCGCACCAGGCCCGGACCCGAAAGGACGTGCTCGGCCACCACCTGGCCGCCCGGCACGCCGGGCATGTGCGCGCGCCTGAGCACGCGCAGCACCTCCAGCTCCCGCTCGTCCTGGACGGGCAGCGTCACGTGCCCGCCCTCGCCCGGGACCGGCACCCAGCCGCCGTCCACCGGCACCAGCCCGGCCACGCCGAGCCCGGTGCCGGGGCCGAGCACCGCCTTCACCCCGTCCGCCGGGGGAGG
Source organism: Nonomuraea sp. NPDC050691 (assembly GCF_040654455.1). Lineage (NCBI taxonomy): Bacteria > Bacillati > Actinomycetota > Actinomycetes > Streptosporangiales > Streptosporangiaceae > Nonomuraea > Nonomuraea sp. NPDC050691. Next base: position 14,331 of record NZ_JBFAIA010000158.1, on the reverse strand, counting down.
GCCGCCCAGCGGCGCGAGGTCGTCGCCCTCCAGGTGCGGCAGCGACACCGCCAGGGCCTCGAAGTCGTTGAGCAGCGCCACCTCCGGCACGCCGAGGTCGCGGGCCGAGCCGGACCAGGGCAGGTTCGTCAGCGCGTAGCGGTCGCCGTCCACGGGCCCGGCCAGGGCCAGGCACGCGGCCCCGGGCCGCGCGCCGCCCGCGTGGTCGGCGAGGTAGGCGGCCACGGCCTCCGGCAGGCCGCGGTGCTCGGCCCCGGCCAGGACCGCGACGTGCGACGGCCGCGCCCCCGGCGACGTCACCAGGCCGAACCTGGCGTTGGTGCCGCCGACGTCGGCGACCAGCCACGGGTAGGCGAAAGCGCTCACCCGGCGACTCCGGCGCGGGCCGCGTCGGCGAGGCCGGTCTCCAGGTGGGAGGCGCCGGCCTCCACCGGGAAGCCGAGCCCCGGCCCGTGGTGCGGCGACTCGGCGCCGCTGACGCCGAAGACGCCCGCGCCCTGCTCGGCGTGCCCGGCCATGCGGCGGAACGCCGCGAACAGCTCACGGCCCGTGCCCACCCACTCCGCGTCGCTGAGCTGGCGGCCGGCAGGTGTACGCCGCGCCAGCTCCTCGGCCGGCACCAGCAGCTCCAGCGTCCCGGCCGCGGAGTCCAGCCTGATCACGTCGCCCTCGCGGACGAGCGCGATCGGGCCGCCGTCGGCCGCCTCGGGCGACAGGTGGATGGCCGCGGGCACCTTGCCGGACGCGCCGGACATGCGGCCGTCGGTCACGATCGCCACCCGCTGGCCCCGGTCGAGCAGCACGGCCAGCGGCGGGGTGAGCTTGTGCAGCTCCGGCATGCCGTTGGCGCTCGGCCCCTGGTAGCGGATGACGGCGACGAAGTCCTGCCCGTCGAGCTCGCCGGCCTCGAACGCGCGCAGCAGGTCGAGCTGGTCGTCGAACACCTTGGCCGGCGCCTCGATCACCAGATGCTCCGCCTTGACGGCCGACACCTTGCTCACGGCCCGGCCGAGGTTCCCGTCGACCATGTGGATGCCGCCGTCGGCGGAGAACGGGGCGGAGACGGGAGCCAGGACGTCGAGGTCGGCGCTGCCGCCCGTGACCTCCGACCACACCAGCGCGCCGTCCTCCAGCGCCGGGGCCGAGCGGTAGCGGCCGAGGCCGCGCCCGGCGACCGTCATCACGTCCTCGTGCAGCAGGCCCGCGTCGAGCAGGTCGCCGATGAGCACCTGCATGCCGCCGGCGTCGCGGAAGTGGTTCACGTCCGCCTGGCCGTTGGGGTAGATGCGGGTGAGCGACGGCACGACCTTCGACAGGCACGCCAGGTCGTCCCAGGTGAGGACGATGCCGGCGGCGGCGGCCATGGCCACGAGGTGCAGCGTGTGGTTGGTCGAGCCGCCGGTGGCCAGCAGCGCGACGCACGCGTTCACGATGGCCTTCTCGTCGACCAGCTCGCCGAGCGGCGTGTACTCGGAGCCGTGCGCGGTGATCTCCACGGCGCGGCGGCCGGCCGCCTCGGTGAGCGCGTGCCGCAGCTCGGTGTGCGGGTTGACGAACGTCGAGCCCGGCAGGTGCAGGCCCATGACCTCCATGAGCGCCTGGTTGGAGTTGGCGGTGCCGTAGAAGGTGCAGGTGCCGGGGGAGTGGTACGACTTGGCCTCGGCGTCCAGCAGCTCGCCGCGGCCCACCTTGCCCTCGGCGAACAGCTGCCGGGTGCGCGCCTTCACCTTGTTCGGCAGCCCGGACGTCATGGGGCCGGCCGGCACGAAGATCGCCGGCAGGTGCCCGAAGTGCAGCGCGCCGATGAACAGCCCCGGCACGATCTTGTCGCAGACGCCCAGCAGCAGCGTCGCGTCGAACATGTCGTGCGACAGGGCGATCGCGGTCGCCATGGCGATCACGTCGCGGCTGTAGAGCGACAGCTCCATGCCGGGACGGCCCTGCGTGATGCCGTCGCACATGGCCGGCACGCCGCCCGCCACCTGCGCCACGCCGCCGGCCCGCCGCACGGCCGCCTTCAGCTCCGGCGGGTACGTCTCGTACGGCTGGTGCGCGGACAGCATGTCGTTGTAGCTGGTCACGATGGCCACGCCGGGCTTGGCGGCGCCCATGAGGGCGGGCTTGTCCTCGGCCGGCGCGGCGGCGAAGCCGTGGGCCAGGTTGGCGCAGCCGAGGTGGGCGCGGGCCGGGCCGTTGGCGCGCGCGGCCTCGCCGGCGCGGCGGACGCGGTCGAGGTAGACGGTCCGGCTGGCGCGGCTGCGCTCGGCGATCCGGTCCGTGATCTCCTGGATGACGGGGTTCATGGACGCTCCTTCGTCGGGCACACGGCCGCGTTCGGGTTCTCGGTCGCGTTCGGCTTCACGGTCGGGCGGTGGTCGCGGGCGGTCATGAGAGGTCCTCGTGCCAGGCCCGGCCGCTGCGGGCGAGCAGCTCGTGGGCGCCGGCGGGCCCGGCCGAGCCCGCCGGGTACGGCTCGGGCAGCTGGTCCGACGCCTCCCAGGTGGCGAGGATGGGGTCGATCCACCGCCAGGCGGCCTCGACCTCGTCGCGGCGCATGAACAGCGTCGGGTTGCCGGCCAGCACGTCCATGAGCAGCCGCTCGTACGCCTCCGGGACCCGCGCGGTGAACGTCTCGCCGAAGCTGAGGGTCAGCGGCACCGGCTTGAGCGTGACCTCGCCCGCGCCCGGCTCCTTGGCCATGATGTGCAGCCTGATGCCCTCCTCGGGCTGGAGGCGCAGGACGAGGCGGTTGGGCGTGCCGCCCGGGAAGATGGAGTGGGGGACGTCCTTGAACTGGACGACGATCTCCGAGACGCGGCGCGGCAGCCGCTTGCCGGTGCGCAGGTAGAACGGCACCCCGGCCCAGCGCCAGTTGCGGATCTCGGCGCGGATCGCGGTGAAGGTCTCCACGCGGCGCGACTCGTCGGTGGGCGGGGTGGAGGCGGGCTCGTCCAGGTAGCCGGGCATGTCGCCGCTCTCGACGTACTGGCCGCGCACGGTGAACCGCTCGACCTCGCCGCCGGTGATCGGCCGCAGCGCCTGCAGCACCTTGACCTTCTCGTCGCGGATCGCCTCACGGTCGTTGCGCGCCGGCGGCTCCATCGCGGTCAGGCAGAGGAGCTGGAGCAGGTGGTTCTGCACCATGTCCCGCAGGGCGCCCGCGTGGTCGTAGTAGCCGCGCCGGCCGGGCGTGCCGACGGTCTCGGCGGCGGTGATCTGGACGTGGTCGATCCACAGCGAGTTCCAGATCGGCTCCAGGAAGGCGTTGGCGAAGCGGAGCACGAGCAGGTTCTGCACGGTCTCCTTGCCCAGGTAGTGGTCGATGCGGAAGATCTGCCGCTCGTCGAAGATGGCGCCGACCTCGTCGTTGATGCGTTGGGCGCTGACCAGGTCGTGGCCGAGGGGCTTCTCCAGCACCACGCGGGAGCGGGGCGTCACCAGGCCCGCGGCGGCCAGTTCGCGGCAGAACGCGCCGAACGTGCGGGGCGGGCTGGCCAGGTAGAACACCCGGTCGCGGTCCTCGTGCCCGGCCAGCAGCGCTGACAGGGCGTCCCAGCCGGACCGGTCGGCGCCGCCGTCGGAGGCGCGGCCGCCCACGTCGATCGACACGTGGTGCAACCGGTCCAGGAAACGCCGCCACACCTCGGGATCGCCGCCGGGGATCCGGTCGCGTACCTCGGCGTCCACCTTGCCGCGGAAGTCGGCGTCGGTCAGGCCGCCGCGGGACATCGCGATCACCCGCGTGCCGGGGGCGAGCCGTCCCTCCCGGTCGCCGTGGTACAGCGCCGGCAGCAGCTTGCGCATGGACAGGTCGCCGGTGCCGCCGAAGACGACGAGGTCGGCGGTGTGCGCGGTTTCGGGGACGGCGGGTGCGGTGGCACCGGGTGACGAGGTCAGGGGGGACACGACGAGGACTCCGTTGATCTATCAAGAAGGACAGAACGGACACTAGCCAGAGTTCGGTTCCCAGACAAGCAGAGTTTTGGCATGTGAGATAAAAAAGTCGCGACTTTTCATTACCTAATGTCCTGTGATTCACTTAGCCGATGCCTCGACGTACCGCCGCGACCCTCGCCACGAGTGGCGAGGTGCTGCGCCTCATCCGCTCCGGTGAGGCGGTCACGCGGGCCGACCTGGGCCGGGTGACCGGCCTGTCGCGTCCCGCGGTCCAGCTGCGCGTCGGCGAGCTGATCGAGCGCGGCCTCGTCGTGGAACGGGCCGACGCGCCCTCCACCGGGGGACGCCCGCCCGTGCGGCTGGAGTTCAACGCCGCCGGCGGGGTGGTGCTGGTGGCCGCGCTGGGCGCGAGCCGCACCCGCGTCGCCGTGTGCGACCTCGCGGGCCGGGAGCTGGCCGGGCGCGACTTCGCCATCGACGTCGAGCAGGGCCCCGACGTGGTGCTGCCGCTGCTCCTCGACACCTGGGACGAACTGCTCGGCGAGCGCCCGCGCGAGGACGTCAAGGGCGTCGGCATGGGCGTGCCCGCCACGGTCGAGTTCGCGCGGGGCCGCACCGAGAGCGTGCGGGTGATGGCGTCGTGGACCGGCGTGCTCATCCCGCCGATCGTCCGCGAGCGGTTCCCGGTGCCCGTCCTCGTCGACAACGACGTCAACGCGCTGGCCATCGGCGAGCACCGCGACGTCTACCCCGACCTCGACGACCTCATGTTCGTCAAGGTCTCCACACGGATCGGCGCCGGCGTCATCGCGGGCGGCGGGATCCTGCGCGGCGCGCTCGGCGCGGCCGGCGAGATCGGGCACATCCCGGTCCGCGACGGCGGCGGCGTCCTGTGCCGCTGCGGCAACGTCGACTGCGTCGACTCCGTCGCCAGCGGCACCGCGCTGCTGCGCGAGCTGCGCGCGGCCGGCAAGGACGTCAAGACGATCGCCGACGTGACGGCGCTCGTGCGGGCCGGCGACGCCGAGACCATGGCCACCGTACGCGAGGCGGGGCGGCGCATCGGCGAGGTCCTGGCCGGCGCGGTCAACATCCTCAACCCGTCGGTGGTGGTGCTCGGGGGAGACGTGGCCGAGGCGTTCGGCCCGCTCGTGTCGAGCATCCGCGAGGTCGTCTACCGCCGCTCGACGGCCCTGGCCACGCGCCGCCTGCGCATCGAGCCGAGCCGCCTGGGCGCGGGCGCGGGCATCAGCGGGTGCGCGGTGATGGTGCTGGACAGCGTCCTGTCACCGGAGGCCGTCGACGAGAGCCTCGCCCACCCCTCCTGACCCCGCCCGGGTCCCTCCGGGTGGTCGACTCCACGGCATGGCCGTTCTGTGCGGCCTGCCCGTGCTCAGTCCGCGGCGTGGCCGTTGCCGTTGCCGGGGCGCCTCGTGTGGCCCGGCGGGGTGTGGCCGGCGGGGTTGGTGGGGGCGTCCGCGACGACGTCCGACAGCGTGGGCGCGGGCGTCGGCGCGACGACGGCCGGCCTGCGGGAGCGCGCCGGGGTGACCGACGCCTCGCCGGGCGTCACGGGCGACGCGGTCGTGGTGTGCCGGCGGGGGGCGGGGGTGACGCGGGCGGTGCGGGGCGGCCGGGTGACGGTGGGCCGGGCCGTGCGGACGACACGGGGCGACGACAGGGTCGTGGGCTCGGGGCCGTGCTGGGCGGGGCGCGTCACCGGGACGCCGGCCGTGCTCACCCGCGTGGCCCCGGCCGTGACCGGCGCCGGAGGCCGCGCGCCGCCGTCGGGCAGGCTGACCGGGGACAGCGAGGCGCCGCCCAGCTCGCCGAGGCCGAGGATCGCCGCCGCGCTCAGCATCACCACGCCGGTCAGCACACCGGCGGCCATCAGGACACGTCTGCGCGGCTCGGTCTCGGTCACAGCCGCCGATGATAGTGAGTGCCGGGAGGCGGATGGGCCATCCCGCGACAATCGTGATCAAGATGGTGGCCGCCGCGGCCGGCTCAGCAGGTGCACATCAGCCCGCGCAGCGCGAGCTCGAGGTCGTGGCCGGTGCGCACCGTCCCGGACCACGGGAAGCGGACCAGCGCCTCCTCCACGCGCACCGTCGCGCCGTACCTGTCGAGCTCCCACAGCCACACCTCGCCGCACCCTGCGCCCGCCGGGGCGCCGGCCGCCGCCCCGCATCCGGTCACACCATGACCGCGCTGAGCGGGGCCGCCCGCGAGGGCGGGCTCGCCGAGCAGGGTGGCGACGCCGTTCGCGAGCTGCGCCCGGTGCGCCTCGTTGACATGGGCGAGGACGCGCTCGGCCGTCTCCGCGAGCGGGTCGGCGGCGGCGTCGAGGTACTCGTCCGCGTCCAGGACGCCCGACTCCTGCCCCGTCAGGTACACGACCTGCGCCACGTCCAGCCGCAGGAGCCGCGGCGCGGACGGCTCGCCGTACCGCTCCAGCGCCGTGAACAGCGCCTCGTCCGCGCTGCGTGCCGCGACCGCGACGGCCGCCGCCCGCGCCTCCTCCGCCGGCACGGCCAGCGCCCACCCCTGCACCTCCAGCAGCCCGCGCGGATGCTCGGCCTCGCCCAGGCGGCGTGTGGCGGTGAGGTTGACCGCCACCACGGCGTCGTCGCGCAGCCGGTGCAGCGGCTCGCCGGCCCGCACCAGCAGCACGGGCCGGCCGCGCTCGTCCACGCCGCCGGTCGCTGGGGAGGGGACGCCGTCGAGGGACACCCGGGCGACGGTGGAGGTCGCGGCGAGCGTGCGGACGCGTTCGGCGATGGGCGGCATGGCGGCTCCTTGAGATCAACGTGAAGACTAGGTTAGCCTTACCTAAGTAAGGATTACCTAATCACATGAGGTGAACGTGCGCTACACCGGTCCCAAGGTGCGGCTGTCCCGCCGCGCGGGCGTGCCACTGACCAGGAAGGCCATCCGCTACTTCGAGCAGCGCCCCTACCCGCCGGGCGAGCACGGCCGTAAGACCAACCGCCGCACCACCGGCGACTACGGCCTGCGCCTGCTGGAGAAGCAGAAGCTGCGCTGGTACTACGACGTGTCCGAGCGGCAGCTGCGCCGCTACTGGGACCTGGCCGTGCGCAAGCCCGGCGCGTCCGGCGCCGAGCTGGTCACGCTGCTGGAGAGCCGCCTGGCCTCCCTCGTGCTGCGCTCCGGTCTCGCGCCGTCCATCTACGCGGCCCGCCAGTACGTCACGCACGGCCACATCGCCGTGGACGGCCGCAAGGTGGACATCCCCAGCTACCTCGTCAAGCCCGGCCAGGTCGTCTCGGTCCGGGAGCGGTCGCGGCGCATGCAGCCCTTCGTGGCCGCGGCCGAGGGCGTGCACGCCGACGAGCGGATCGCGCCCTACCTGTCCGTCGACCACGCCGAGCTGCGCTTCACACTGACGGACCGGCCGCAGCGCGAGCACATCGCGGTGCCGGTGGACGAGCAGCTCGTCGTGGAGTTCTACTCCCGCTGAGCCCCTGGACGCTGGGCCCTCTGGAAGCCGAGCCGCCTGGAAGCCGAGCGCCCTCGCAGGGGCGCCGGAGGGCGCCGTCACCCCTGGCGGGGCCCGTCGAGGACGCCGTCGCGCCGCAGGGCGGCGACCTCGCGGCGCAGCGCCGCCAGCTCGTCCAGGATGGCGCGGGTGGAGGCCGCCGAGTCGTCGCCGAGCCCGCGCGGCTCGGCGCGCTCGGACGCCGCCTCGTCGTCCATCGCGCTCACGACCACCGCCATGAACAGGTTGAGCACGATGAACGTCGAGACCAGGATGAACGCGGTGAAGAAGATCCAGGCTGACGGGTGCAGGGTCATCACGTCCCGGGCGATGTTGCCCCAGTCGTCGCCCGTCATGGTCTGGAAGAGCGTGAACAGCGAGGTGGGCAGGCTGCCGAAGCGCTCGGGCGCGGCCCCGCCGTACAGCTTGGTGGCCATCACCCCCGCCACGTACAGCACCAGGGCGAGCAGCACCACGATGGAGCTCATCCCCGGCATGGCGCGCAGCAGCGCCGACACCACGCGGCGGAGGCTGGGCACCACCGACACGAGGCGCAGCGCCCGCAGGATCCGCAGCGACCGCAGCACCGACAGGCCGCCGCTCGAGGGGATCAGCGCGACGGCGACGATCAGCGCGTCGAAGATGTTCCACGGGTCGCGCAGGAAGCGGGCCCGCTCGGCGTAGACCTTGGCGAGCAGCTCGGCGACGAAGACGTAGAGCGCGGCGTGGTCGATCGCCTTGAGCGTCGCGCCGTGCCGCGCCGCGACCGTAGGCACCGTCTCCAGGCCGAGGGCGGCGGCGTTGACCAGGATGACGACGACGATGAGCTGCTGGAAGCGGCGGCTCGTGACGACGGCGTGAACGCGTTCGCGCACGGGTGGGGGCTCCTATGGATCTCGCTGGTACCCCACCATCATCGCGTAAACGATCATATGGAGGATCATCACCTCGGGGTGAGGCGGAAGATCCTCAGCTCCCTGCCGCCCGACGTCTCCACGTACCGGTTGTAGAGCGGCCACTGCTCCACCAGCCCGCGCCAGGCCTCCTCGCGCTCCTCGCCGGTCAGCAGCCGGGCCGTGACGGGGATCTCGCGGCCCTTGTAGGAGACCGCGGCCTCGGGCGTCTTCATCAGGTTGCCGGTCCAGGCCGGGTGCTTCTCGCGGCCGAAGTTGCTGCCGACGACGAGGAAGCCGCCGCCGGGCTCGGGCCGGCAGGCGAGCGGCGAGTGGCGCGGCTGCCCCGTCTTCGCGCCGGTGGTGATGAGCACGAGCGACGGCACCACGCGGTCGCTGCTGATCACCTTGCCGCGGGTCAGCCGGTAGAGGGCGCGGTCCAGCTTGGGGACGAACCGGGGGCCGACCTTGAGGAACCAGTCGGTCGAGGCCATCCACTGGGCGAAGGGCTTGAGGACCTGCATCATGCCGCGAGTGTAGCCGTAGCAAGCGCTAGGTCAAATGCCTGGGCGGTCGCCTTCGTGGTATAAAAAACCGGCTGTCAGGCGACGATGAGGGGCGAGCGCAGATGTCGTATCCGAACTACGGGCCCTCCCCGTACGGGCCCCCGCCCCAGACCCACCCCAACGGCACGACGATCCTCGTGCTGGGCATCCTCAGCCTGGTCGTGTGCGGCCTGCTCGGCCCGTTCGCCTGGGTGATGGGCAACAAGGCGCTGAGCGAGATCGACGGCAGCGGCTACTACTTCGAGAACCGCGGCATGGTGCAGGCCGGTCGCATCTGCGGCATCGTCAGCACGTGCCTATGGGCGGCGATGATCGCCCTCTACGTCGTCATCTTCCTCGTCGCCGGCGGTCTCGCCGTTTTCAGCAACAACTAGCGGGCGCCGGCCGTAGCCGCCGATCCCCGACTCCAGCAGGTCGAAGAGCGCGGCGGCCTGCTCGCGCATCCACGCCTGCGTCTCGCGCGGGCTCTCTCCGGCCGTCCGGCGGCGCAACGCGTGCCGTGACAGCAGCCGCGTCGCGTCGAGGATCTGCGCCGCCACCAGCTCGGGCCGCACGTCGTCGGGATCGGCGCCGGTCTCGTCCGCGATGACGGCCGCCACACGCGCCATCACCTGGTGCTGGATCTCCCGCGTCCGCGCCGTCAGCGTGGGGCTCTCGGCCACCACGCGCCCCCACACCTCGGCCCCCTCGTTGAAGCCGTAGCGCCAGTCGCCGGTGTCCATCGCGTCGAGGAAGTCGCGCCGGTAGGCGTCCACCACGCTCTCTCCCGGCCTGCGCTCGCGGATGACCCGTTCGTAGATCTCCTCCAGATCGCCCTGCCGGTCGAGGAAGAGGTCCTCCTTGGTGCCGAAGTAGTTGAAGACGGTGTTGACCGACACGTCGGCCGCGCGCGCCACCTCCGCCACCGTGACGTCGTCGAAGCCGCGCATCAGGAACAGGCCCGTCGCCACGTCGGAGATCCGCCGGCGGGTCTCCCGCTTCTTGCGCTCGCGCAGTCCTTCCTCCATACCGCCATGCTACCCAACTTGCAGTCACACCAAATTTGGAGCTACTTTAAATTTGGAGGCGATGAACTTGATCGAGACCAAGGGTCTGTCGAAGACCTTCAAGGGCGGCGTCGAAGCCGTCACCGGCGTGGACATCACGGTCGAGGCCGGCCAGATCGTGGGCTTCCTCGGCCCGAACGGCGCCGGCAAGACCACGACCATGCGCATGCTCACCACGCTCCTGGCCCCCACCTCGGGCACCGCGACCGTCGCGGGCCGCGACCTGCTCACCGACCCGGCGGGCGTGCGGCGGCGCATCGGGTACGTCTCGCAGGCCGGCGGCGTCAACCTCGCCGCCCCGGCGGCGGGTGACCTGGAGCTGCAGGCCATGCTGCACGGCCTGAGCAGGGAGGAGGCGCGCGGACGCGTCGCCGAGGTGCTGGCCCGGCTGGAGCTCGCCGGCATGGAGCACCTGCCCGGCGGAGCGCTGTCGGGTGGACAGCGCCGCCGCTTCGACCTGGCGTTCGGGCTGCTGCACCGGCCGCCGCTGCTCTTCCTCGACGAGCCCACCACGGGGCTCGACCCCCAGAGCAGGACCCACCTCTGGGACCACATCCGCGCGCTGCGCGCCGACCACGGGATGACGGTGTTCCTCACCACGCACTACCTCGACGAGGCCGACGCGCTCTGCGACCGGCTGCTGATCATCGACGGCGGGCGGATCGTCGCCGAGGGCAGCCCGGCCGAGCTGAAGACCGGCGGTCGCACCCTCGACGACGTCTTCCTCGACATCACCGGCCGCTCGCTGCGCGAGGAGGTGCCCGCGTGATCGGGTCGGCGGCTCGCGACACGTGGCTGCTGTTCCGCCACGACCTCGCCGTCACGCTCCAGCAGAAGGTCGGCGTCGTCTTCGGGGCGATCCAGCCGCTGGTGTTCCTCGTCCTGTTCGGACCCCTGTTCGCCAGGATCGGCACCTGGGAGACGCTCGTGCCCGGCCTGATCGTGCAGCTCGGGCTCATGAGCACCGGCATGGCCGGGTTCGGCGTCGTCTTCGAGCGGCGCTTCGGGGTGCTGGAACGGCTGCGCGTCACCCCGGCCAGCCGCCTGGCGCTGCTGCTCGGCCGGGTGCTCAACAACGTCGTCACGCTCGTCGTGCAGACCGTGCTGCTCGTCGCCGTCGGTTACGCGTTCGGGCTGCGGGCGCCGGCCGCCGGCCTGCTGGCGGGGCTCGCGCTGGTCGTCGTGCTGGGCGCGAGCCTCGCCTCGCTGTCATACGCGGTGGCGCTCACCATCGACGAGAACCTGTTCGCGCCCGTGATGAGCACGATCGTGATGCCCCTGGTGCTGCTGTCCGGGTCGTTCCTGCCGATGTCGATGGCGCCGGCCTGGCTCGACGCGCTCTCGCGCCTCAGCCCGTTCCGGTACGTGCTGGAGGCGCTGCGCGACCTGTTCGCCGGGCACTACGCCACCGTCACGGTGGGGCTGGGCGTGGCGGTGACGGCCGTGCTGGCCGTGGTCAGTGTCACCGTCGGCACCCGCGTGTTCAGCCGCGAGAACGCCTGAACACGCGGGCATGGCCCCGGTGGGGTGAGAAGGTCAGGCGGCGGACCGGCGCCGCAGCGCCGCCAGGATCCCCTCCGGGTCGATGACCCCGTACCCGTAGTCGAAGTCGAAGCCCACCTCGCTGCGGTCGTCGGCGGTGCGGCGCAGCAGCGCCCGCAGCTGCGACGGCGACAGCCGGGTGGACGGCCAGCGGGTGCGGACCGCCGCGACGAGCCCCGCGGCGACCGGCGTGGCGGCCGAGGTGCCCGAGTCGGGCTCGGCCTCCCCGAACGCCCGCGAGCCGGAGAAGTGCGTGTAGGCGCACACGTCCGGCTTGCGGGCGGTCAGCCGCCCCGGCCCCTGCGAGGAGTAGCCGACCCGCTCACCGCCGACGTCGACGCCGCCGACGGACAACGCCTTGGCGTGGGAGTTGGCCCCCACGATCGGCCGGTCGGAGTAGCGGCAACGGCCGTCGCGGCACTGGCGGCCGCAGTTGCCCGCCGCGAACAGCACGTCGGCCCCCGCCTCGTCCAGAGCGGTGACCATGAGGTTGAACGGGTGGGCCGGGTTGTCGGAGTAGTTGCCCGGATGGCCGACCGGGAAGTCCCACTCGGGGGAGAACGACCCCCACGAGTTGGAGACCACCAGGGCCCGCGTCTCGGCGGGCTGCGCCTCCAGCACCCCGCGCAGGTGCGCGAACGCGGCCACCGCGTCCGACAGCAGCCCGTCGAGCGCCGAGCCGCCGGGGCGGCGCGACAGCAGCACCGGCACGTCCACCAGCGTGGCTCCGGGGGCGCCGATGAGCGTGTCGAAGGCGCACATCGTGCCGTGGTCCACCTCGAACTCGCCCGGCCGCCCGTCGACGCCGGCCGGCACCCAGCTCCGCGCCGCGTCGAGGATGACGTCCCTGCCGAGCTGCCGCCTGGTGTGGGCGAGGTTGATCCCGGTGTCGAGCACGGCCAGCGCCACGCCGGCCCCGTCGAGCCCCTCGGCGCGCAGCGCGTCGGCGCCGAGCAGCCGCTCCACGTCGTGCCAGGTGCCGACGGGCGGGTCGCCGCCGCAGGTCAACGTGGTGTGGATGACCGGGTCGGCGAAGACGCCGGTGACGTCGGGCCGCAGCGAGGACAGCATCGCGACGCGGGTGGTCAGCTCGTCGTCGGCGATGACGCCGCGCACCAGCACCGAGGCGTCCTCGGCGGCCAACGAGAAGCCGAGCGGCTGGTTGAGCGACAGCGGGTCGCCGCCGGGCCGCGGCACCGGGCGCGGCAGCGCCACCGGCGCGTACGCGGGGTCGAGCGCGACGCCCGGCAGGCCGTCGGCCACGTCGGCCACGGTGGCGCTCCGGCCGGGATCGACGACGGCCTCGACGACGTCGGGGGAGGGGCGGAGCTGGATGAGCACGCGCATGGGGTCACCACCCGGGGGATCGAAGGAACGGACGCCCCCACATTCCTGCATCCGCGGGGGCGCGTCCAGCGGTTCGCGAACGGCTGACCTGCTGAAACATCACCAACCGGGCGAAGCGGCCGCTGCGGGCTTCCGCCGGGCCGATCCGTTCACTACGGTGAGGCGGCATGACGCTCCAGGCCCCCCAGGCGCGCACCCGTGACCATTGGCTGGCGGTGCGGCCGAGACTCGTGCTCGCCAGCGCGTTCATGCTCTTCCTGGAGCTGGCCCTGATCCGCTGGACCGGCTCGAACATCGTCCACCTGAGCTACTTCACGAACTTCGTGCTGCTCGGCTCGTTCCTCGGCATCGGCCTCGGCTTCCTGCGCGTGGGCCGGGCCAAGGGCCAGCCCTACTACTCGCCCGTCGTGCTGTTCGGGCTGGTCGTCCTGGTCATCATGTTCCCGGTCACCGTCGACCGCGAGACCGAGGGCGTCCTGTACTGGACGAGCCTGGCCACCAAGGGGCCGCCCGCCTGGCTCATCCTGCCGGTGATCTTCTGCGCGGCGGCGCTCGTCCTCATGGGGCCCGCCGAGCTGGTCGGCCGGTGCTTCCCCGAGTTGCCGCGCCTGGAGGCCTACCGCTACGACCTCATCGGCAGCCTCGCCGGCATCGCCGCCTTCACCGCGCTGTCCTTCCTCAGCGCGCCGCCCGTCTTCTGGGGCGCCGTCGCGGCGATCGCCTACGGGGTGCTGCTCACACCGCGCCCCCTCGGGTCCTACCTCGGGCTCGTCACCGTGCCGTCCCTCGCCGTCGTCGCGCTGCTCCTGGCCGAGACCTTGACCGCCGGCGCGCTGTGGTCGCCGTACTACAAGGTCACCTACCGGCAGTTCGACCAGCTCGGCGTGCCGGTGACCGACATCGCCGTCAACGGCATCCCGCACCAGCAGGCCGTGCCCGCCGCCGCCCGGCTCCAGTGGGAGCGCCAGTACGGCCTGCCGTACGAGCGGGCCGCCACGCCGCCCCGCGACGTGCTCATCGTCGGCGCGGGCAGCGGCACCGACGTCGCCATCGCCCTGTCCAAGGGCGTCTCCCGGGTCGACGCCGTCGAGATCGACCCCAAGCTGCGCGAGCTGGGCGGCTCCAAGCACCCCGACCACCCCTACGACGACCCGCGGGTGACCACGCACATCACCGACGGCCGCGCCTTCCTGGAGCGCACCTCGGCCAGGTACGACCTGATCCTGTTCGCGCTGCCCGACTCGCTCACGCTCGTGTCGGGGGCCAGCTCGCTGCGCCTGGAGAGCTACCTGTTCACCGAGGAGGCCATGCGGGCGGCCCGCGACCACCTCAAACCGGGCGGCGCCTTCTCCATGTACAACTACTACCGCGAGAGCTGGCTGGTCGACCGGCTGGCCTCGACCGTGAAGGCGGCCTTCGGCCACGACCCGTGCGTCGACGTCGTCAGCACCGCCGGGCAGCAGGCCGTCATCACCGCCGGCCTCACCCCCGCCGCGCAGCGCTGCGCCGCGCCGTGGGCCGGGCCCACGGCCGCCACCCCG
>NZ_JBFAIA010000157.1:0-18753 GCF_040654455.1 Nonomuraea sp. NPDC050691 | reverse complement strand
GCGCCACCGCCGCCCTGCACGCGGCGCAGGCGGCGGCCCTGCTCGGCATGGTGGCCCGGTACACCACCGGCGACCGGTACGCCGATCACGCCGAGACCGTCGCCGCGGTGACGGCCGAGACCGACACGCTGCGCGAGCGGGCCCTGGACCTCGCCGCCGAGGACGCGGCGGCCTTCACGGCCGTGACGGAGGCGTACCGGCTGCCCAAGGGCGAGGAGCGGAGCGCGGCCATCGCCGCCGCCCTGGCCGGCGCGGCCGAGCCGCCCGCCCGGGTCGCCGGGACGGCCGCGCGCCTGGTGGAGCTCTGCGAGACGCTGCTGCCGATCGGCAACCCCAACGTCGCCACCGACGTGGCCGCCGCCGCGGAGGCGGCCCGTGCCGCGCTCACCACGGCCCGGGTCAACGTCGAGGTCAACATGGGCGGCATCCGGGACGAGCGGGTGCTGGAGGGGCTGCGCGGGCGGCTGGCGGGCGTGGACGACGCCGTCGCCCGGGCCGAGCGGGTGACGGCGGCCGTGCGCAAGGAGCTGGCCCGATGACGCCGGCCCCGCGCCGGTCGGCCGTGTGGAAGGAGCTCGCCCGATGACCGCCTCCCCCGGTGTGGAGCTGCGCGGACGGGAGACCGCCGCGGCGATCAAGGAGGAGATCGCCGGGCTGGTGCGGTCCTCCGGGACGACGCCGCGGCTGGCCGTCGTGGTGGCCACCGGCGACGAGGCCGCTCTCTGGTACGTGCGCTCCATCGCCAAGGCCGCCGGCGGCGTGGGCGTCGCCTGCGACGTCGTGGACCTCGGCCCGGCCGCCCCGCAGGACGGCATCCGGGCCACGCTCGAACGGCTCAGCGCCGACCCCGGGGTCCACGGCGTCATGCTGCAGACCCCGCTGCCCGAGGGCGCCTCGGCACAGGAGCTGGCCTCCTCGATCGACCCGGCCAAGGACGTCGACGGCGCCAACCCGCTGTCGCTCGGCCGGCTGGCCGCCGGGCTGCCCGCGTTCGCGCCCGCCACGGCCGCCGCGGTGATGGCGCTGCTCGACCACCACGGCGTCGCTCTCAAGGGCGCCCGGGCGGTCGTGGTCGGCCGCTCCACCGTCGTGGGCAAGCCGCTGGCCCACCTGCTGCTCGACCGGCACGCCACCGTGACCGTCTGCCATTCCCGCACCCGTGACCTGGCCGCGGTGACCTCCACCGCCGAGGTGCTGGTCGCGGCCGTGGGCCGGGCGGGGCTCATCGGCGCCGGGCACGTGGCGCCCGGGGCGGTCGTGATCGACGTCGGCACCAACCCGACGGCCGACGGCGGCCTGACCGGCGACGTCGATTTCGGTGCGGTCATCGGCAGGGCCGGGGCGCTGACGCCGGTGCCCGGCGGGGTGGGGCCGGTGACGACGGCCCTGCTGCTGCGCCACACCGTCACCGCGGCCGGACTGACGTGACCCGTCCCCCCTTCTGGTCCTCTTCGACGACGATCCCCCATGCCCGCCGGAGGGTTGAGGTGCTTGATGCGTGACGTCCTGATCGTGCAGAACAGCAGGGGCGGCGGCCCCGGCCGGCTCGGCGGCTGGCTGGAGGACATGGGGCTGCGGCTCGACGTCGTCCACGCCTACGACGGCGCGCCCGTGCCGGCGGGGCTCCGCCACGACGCGATGATCATGATGGGCGGCGGCTACCTGCCGAGCGAGGACGACCGGGCGCCGTGGCTGGCGCCCACGCGCGGGCTGGTGGCCGAGGCCCTGGCCGGCCAGGTCCCGTTCCTCGGCATCTGCCTGGGCGGGCAGATGCTCGCCGAGGTGGCGGGCGGCGAGGTGACCGCCGACGCGGGGGCGCCGGAGAACGGCAGCGTCCCGGTCACGCTGCGGCCCGAGACGGCGACCGACCCGCTGTTCCAGGGGCTGCCGCCGGTCGTGCCCGCCATCGAGCACCACGTGGACGCGATCACCGCCCTGCCGCCGGACGCGGTCTGGCTCGCCGAGACGGAGCGCTGCCCGTACCAGGCGTTCCGCGTGGGCGGCCGGGCGTGGGGCGTGCAGTTCCACCCTGAGGTGCTGCCGGAGCGGATCCGCGCGTGGGAGGTGGACGGCTTCGACCCCGACGAGGTGTACGCGGGGGCGGTGGCCGACGAGCCGATCTCCACGCCGATCTGGCGCGAGGTCGCCACCCGCTTCGCCAAGCTCGTCAGCTGAGCGGCCGGGTCAGCTGAGCGGCCGGTTCAGCTGAGCGGCCGGTTCAGGAGGCGTACGCCTCGTAGCCGAGCTTGACGGCGACGGCCAGGCCGGCGGCGGCGGCGAGGTAGCGCAGGCTCTGCCCCGGCAGCCGCCGGGCGATCTTCGGCCCGATCCACCCGCCGAGCAGGAACCCGGCCGCGAGCGGCCCCACCGCCACCCAGTCGACGGGGCCGAACAGCGCGAACCCGATCGCCGCGACCGCGTTGGCCAGACCGGACACCACGTTCTTGACCGCGTTCGTCCGGGCGGGCGCCTGGTCGAGCATCGCCGACAGCACCGCGAACATGAGGATGCCGCCCGCCGCGCCGAAGTAGCCGATGTAGATCGCCACGACGAACAGCAGGATCCGCGCGAGCACGCCGCGCTCCTCGTGCTTGCGCGCCGACGGGGGCCGCACGAGCAGCAGCGAGGCCCCGGCGATGAGCCACGGCGCGATCAGCTCGAACGTCCGCGACGGCGTGATGAGCAGCAGGGCCGCACCGGCCGCGCCCCCGAGGGCGGCGATCCAGCCGAGCCTGAGCACCCGGTTCCCCTGCCCGGCCAGTTCGGGCCGCGAGCCGGCCGCCGCGCCGAGGCCGGTGAACAGCAGGGCCACCGTGTTGGTGACGTTGGCGGTGAGCGGCGGCAGGCCGAAGGCGAGCAGCGCGGGATAGGACACGATCGAGGCGAGGCTGACCACGGTGCTGACGATCCCGGCCGCCACACCGACCCCGAGCAGTCCCACCACGTCACCCACGATCACCTGGACATGCTAGGGGCTGTCCGTTTTGTCCGGGTGGGCGGGTCTGCGCGTCAACCACGAGCGGTCCATCACCGGCGGCCTGGAGGAGGCACCCGAGCGGGACTAGATTGATCACGTGCGCGTGAATCAGCTTCACCCGTGGCCGGCCACTGTCGAGGAGGCACAGGCCATCCAGGACCGGCTACGCCCGCACGTCGAGCTCACCGGGCCGACGTCGTTCACCGTGGTGGCGGGCCTGGACGTCCACTACCACGGTGACGACCGGGTGCGGGCGGCCGTGGTCGTGCTCGACGCCGCCACGCTGGAGGTCCTGGAGCAGGTGACCGTCGAGGGCGAGGCCCGGTTCCCGTACGTGCCCGGGCTCTTCGCGTTCCGGGAGGTGCCCGCGCTGGTTGAGGCCCTCGAACGGCTGGAGACCACGCCGGAGCTGCTGGTGTGCGACGGGTACGGGCTGGCGCACCCCCGCGGGTTCGGCCTGGCCTGCCACCTCGGGGTGCTGACCGGGCTGCCGGCGGTGGGGGTGGGCAAGACGCCGTTCGTCGGCGACCACGCGCCTCCGGAGGCGGGGCGCGGTTCGTGGACGCCGATCGTGCTGAACGGGGAGACGGTGGGCCGGGCGGTCCGCACGCGGGAGGGTGTCAGGCCGGTGTACGTCTCCCCCGGGCATCGCGTCTCCCTGGAGACGGCCACGGAGCAGGTGCTGCGCCTCTCGCCCCGTTACCGGCTCCCGGAGCCCATCCGCCACGCCGACCACCTCGCGCGCCACCCCACCTGAACCACCCGGCCGACCACCTCGCCCGCCACCCCGCCCGGCCATCCCACCGACCCGCCCTACCGCTCGATCTCGTTGTCCCGCCTGGCCCTCACACACCGCCCCCCTTCCTCCGCCTTACAGCCTGGTGTGCCGGGCTAGGGGCGGCCGGGTCCCGGCAGCCCGGCCACGCTCCTCGGCACCCGTTCATGGGCTGGCGCAGGCGACCGGCCGGGCGGCCCCGGCGGGCACAGACGGCGTCACGCGCCTGGGATGGGAAAACCGGCCGGCGGGCGGATCCGCGTGCCTGAGGGGAATCGCGCCTGGGGGCGGGTGGGGTCACGCGCCGGCGTGCTCCATCGGGGTGAGGATGGCCTGGGCGTCGGCGCCGCCGAACCACAGGCCGATGACGAACGCGGCCGTGGCCTCCAGGAGGGTGGCGCGGGCGAGGCCGCCGCCGTCCAGCGGGGTGCAGCCGAGGTCAGTGACCAGTGCCCGTACCTTCTCCAGGGCCTCAGCGTCGTCACCGCACAGCGGCACCGCCAGCGGGCGGCCGTCGAAGACCGGTGGTGTCATACGCCAGACGTCCACGTGTCCCAGGTTGAATGCTTTCACAACGTTGGCTCCTGTGATGTCGGCCGCCATCTGGGCGATCGGACGCGTCGGGTCGTACGAGTCCGGCGTGGCGGAGTTGGTCACGTCGATCAGGGGTTTGCCGCGCAGCGCCGGGCCGGCGGCCGTCAGCACGTCGCGCAGGCCTGCCTCCCAGACGGCCGCCATCACGACGTCGCCGAACGCCGCCGCCTCCGCCCACGTGCCCGTCAGCACAGACCCGCCGGGCCCGCCGGCCACGCCGGCCACGCTGGTCATCCGTGTGGCCACGGCTGCCGTCTTCCCGGGGTCACGG
This sequence comes from Nonomuraea sp. NPDC050691, assembly GCF_040654455.1. Classification (NCBI taxonomy): domain Bacteria; kingdom Bacillati; phylum Actinomycetota; class Actinomycetes; order Streptosporangiales; family Streptosporangiaceae; genus Nonomuraea; species Nonomuraea sp. NPDC050691. The sequence continues at coordinate 14,136 of NZ_JBFAIA010000157.1, read as the reverse complement.
CCACTGATCATGACCTCGTGCCCGGCGCGCAACCACTGGGTGCCGAGGGCGTCGGCCATGCCGCCCGCGCCCAGGATGCCGATCCGCATAGGTGCTACTCCGTTCGTGATGCGTGGATGGGGGTGCGAGAGACGACGCTACGAAAACCGACACGCACCATTCGGTGCCTTTCGCGGCGCCGTCCGTCTCACCTGCGCGGCACCGACCGCGCGGGGCCGCCGGGACGCGGTGTTCCGGGCGGGGCGCGACCGAGGTCCATCGGGTTCCGGCGGAACTCGTCACCGGGAAGATGACCGCCCTCACGACGGACGCCCCCGCGGTGAGAGGTACGGTCGGGGAATGACGATCTTCGGGCCGGTCATCGACGTGCGTCCGCTGTTCCCGCGTGAGCGGCGCGCCCTGCTCGACCTGCTCGGCGGGCTGGAGCCGGCGGACTGGTCGAGGCCCACGGTCTGCCCCGGCTGGGACGTCCACGACGTCGTCGGGCACCTTCTCAACGACTACGCGCGGCGGCTTTCGGGCGGCCGTGACAGGCATGGCGGCGCGGTCTTCGCCGCCGGCGAGACGCTGCCGTCCTACCTGGCGCGCGTCAACGAGGAGTTCGTCAGGGCGGCCCGGCAGCTGAGCCCGAGGCTGATGATCGAGTTGCTGGAGCACCTCGGGCCCCGGCTCGACGCCCTGTGGGCGGCGGTGGACATGACGGGGCCCGCCGCCCTGGACGTGTCCTGGGCGGCCACGGACCTCCCGAGCCCGGCGTGGCTGGACGTCGGCCGCGAGTACACCGAGTTCTGGGTGCACCAGCAGCAGGTGCGCGACGCCGTGGGCGTCCCCGGCGCCGACGACCCCGAGCTCGTACGGCCGGCTCTGGAGATCTTCGCCCGGGCCCTGCCGCAGGCGCTGCGGGCGGAGGAGCGCCCGGAGGGCACGGCCGTCGAGCTGGAGGTGACGGGGCCCGCCGGCGGCCGGTGGCTCGCGGTCAGGCGGGAGGGCCGCTGGAGACTGGAGCCGGAGGGCACCCAGCCCGCCGCGTGGGTCACCATGGATCAGGACGCGTTCTGGCGGCTGGCGAGCAGGGGCGTCACGGTCGGGGAGGCCCGCGCCCGCGCCGTGCTGACCGGTGATCCGGCGCTCGCCTCGGCGACGACCACGCTGCTGGCCGTCGTGGCGTGAGACCGCTCCGACGAGGGCTCTGACAAGGGAGGGTTCATGGCGTTTCTCGCCGACTGCCAGGCCAGGCTGGCCTTCGATCTGATCGCCAACACCTGGAACGCCGTGGTCGTGTGGGCGCTGCGGAACGGGCCGCGCCGCCCCGGCGAGTTGCGGGCGGCGATCGGCGGCATCAGCCCCAAGGTACTCACCGAGACGCTGCGCCGCCTGGAGGCGAACGGGCTGGTGACACGGAGGGCGTACGCCGAGGCGCCGCCTCGCGTGGAGTACGCGCTCACCGCCCTGGGCGAGTCGCTGCTGGAGCCGATCGAGCGGCTCGGAGGGTGGGCCGCCGAGCACGTGGACGAGGTGATGGCCGCCCGGGACGCCTGGGAGGCGGCCGACGAGCTGGAGGAACGCACGGCGGGATGACCGCGACGGCCGTGTCCCGGCTGAATCGATCAAATGCCATGAAATATCGGGAAAGTCGGGCGACCTGATCGCGCATGCCCCACTCTTGATCCCTGATGGACCGGCCATGATCACTGGGCCGGGTTCGTGGATCAGTGGAGGTACGATGCCCAACCGTTTACGCGCGTGGCTGGCGGCCGTCGTGCTGGTCGCCGGAGCCGGAGCCGGGACGGCGCCCCAGGCGTACGCCGAAGCCGGTGCCCAGGGCGTCACCAGCGCGCGCGAGGCGCAGGCCGCCCCCAAGAGCGTCACCGTGGACGTGAGCCAGGACACCTACCTCAGCCAGGCCAGCCCCGCGCAGGAGCACGCCGCCCACACCTGGCTGTCGGCCTGCCCGAGCACCTGCGACGGCAAGGCGAGCGCCGAACGGCAGGCCCTGGTCAAGTTCACCGTCGCGGGGCTGCCGGCCGACGCGGGCGAGGTGAAGATGACGCTCAAGCTCCAGGCCGCCCGCACCACCGACAGCTCGGTGGCGGCGCGCAAGGTGGGCGGCACCTGGACGGACACCGCGACCTGGTCGAACCGGCCCACCCTGGGCACCACGCTGGCCACCGCCAAGGGCCTGACCGCCGGCGCGGACGTCACGCTCGACGTCTCCGCCGCGTTCACGGGCAACGGCACCTACGCGTTCGCGATCACCGGTACGGCCGGCGCGCAGGCGGTCTTCCACTCGGCCGAGGCCACCGCCGGCGACGGCCCCCGCCTGGTCGTCACCTACACGGAGGGCGCCACCGGTGACGACGAGGGCGGCGAGACCACGGACGGCCCGCTGCCGTTCACCCTGGCGTCCACGTCGAAGCTGCGGGCCTCCGGCAAGAAGGTGTTCGCCCACTACTTCCCGCCGTACCCGATCTCCCTGGACAACCAGGCCCCGGCGAACGACTACTACGCCCGCAACTACCTCAAGCCCGAAGGTGAGAACGGCAAGCACTCCGCGTACGGCGGCCTGCTGCGCGACCGCCCGATCGGCAGGTCGCCGCTGTCCGGCGAGTACGCGCTGGAGGACCTCAAGAGAGAGGTGCGGCAGGCGATCGCGGCCGGCCTGGACGGGTTCACCGTGGACATCCTCTCCGTGTCGAGCAGCAACTGGACGCGGGTGCAGAACCTGGTCAAGGCGGCCGCCGCGGTCGACACCGGCTTCAAGATCGTCCTGATGCCGGACATGAACGGCCTGGCCTCGGTCGACAGCGCCACGCTCGCCACGTCGCTGGCCAAGCTCGCGTCGTCGTCCCCGGTGTACAAGCTGGGCGACGGGCGCCTGGTCGTGGCCCCGTACAAGGCCGAGAACCGCACCGCCTCCTGGTGGTCCACCTGGATGAAGACCATGCAGGACGACCACGGCATCAAGGTCGCCCTCGTGCCGACGTTCCTGGACTTCACGAAGAACCGGGACGCGTTCGCCTCGATCAGCTACGGCTTCTCCAACTGGGGCAACCGCAACACCGCCGCCAACGCGAGCCTGGCCACGAACATCAGCCGGGCCCACACCATGGGCAAGATCTGGATGCAGCCGGTGTCGGCCCAGGACTCCCGCCCCAACCAGGGCATCTATGACGAGGCGGGCAACACCGAGAACCTGCGCCTCACCTGGAAGGGCGCGATCGACAGCGGCGCCGACTGGGTGCAGCTCACCACCTGGAACGACTACTCCGAGGGCACCCAGTTCGCCCCGTCCGCGCACAACGGATGGACCTACCTGGACATCAGCTCGTACTACCTCACCTGCTTCAAGCTGGGCTGCCCCAAGGTGACCAACGACGTCCTGTACCTCACCCACCGCATCCAGCCGGCCGCGGCGCAGCCGACGTACGCGCAGACCAAGCTCATGAAGCTGCGCGGCGGCAGCACGCCGGCGCGTGACACGGTCGAGGTGCTGACGATGCTGACCGCGTCCACCGCCGTCACGGTCATGGTGGGCGGCCAGAAGCAGACGTACACCGCCCCGGCGGGCGTGTCGGCCAAGACGTTCCCGCTGGCGACCGGCGCCGTCTCGGCGTCGGCGGCGCGCGGCGGCTCGGTCGTCGCCAAGGCCGTCTCCACGGCCGAGGTCAAGGCCAGGCCGTCCGTGCAGACCCTCCAGTACTACGGGGTGAGCAGCGGCCGGTAGGCCCCCTCCCGTACCGCCGGAGCCGCCCCACCCTTCCCGGGGGCGGCTCGCGGCATGTCCGGGGACCTACAGCCAGCCCTGCGCCTGGGCGTGGCGGACGGCCTCGACGCGGTTGCGGGTGCGGGTCTTGCCGATGGCCGACGACAGGTAGTTGCGGACCGTGCCCTCCGACAGGTGCAGGCGGGCGGCGATGTCGGCGATCGTGGAGCCGTCGGCCGCGGCGGCCAGCACGTCCCGCTCCCTGCCGGACAGCGGGTTCGGCCCGGCGCTGAGCGCGGCGGCGGCCAGGCCGGGGTCGATGACCCGCTCACCGGCCCGCACGCGGCGCACCGCCGCGGCCAGCTCCCGCGCCGGGCTGTCCTTGACGAGGAACGCCGCCGCGCCCGCCTCCATCGCCCGGCGCAGGTAGCCCGGCCGGCCGAACGTCGTCAGGATCATCACCCGGCAGCCGGGCAGCACCCGGCGGATCTCCTCGGCGGCGGTGATGCCGTCGCCGCCGGGCATCTCGACGTCGAGCAGCGCGACGTCCGGCTCCGTCTTCCTCGCCACGGCCACCGCCTCGGGCCCGGAGGCGGCCTCGCCGACCACCTCGATGTCGCCCTCCAGGCCGAGCAGGGTGACGAGCGCGCCGCGCACCATGGCCTGGTCCTCGGCCAGGATGATCCTGATCACGGCCGCTCCGGCCCTCTCCCGCCCGGGAAGACCGTCACGGCCCCGCCCCCTGGAGCGCCGTGCTCAGGCGGACCGGCCGGCTCGGGCGGATCCGTCACGACGGCACCCGGCTCCGGTGGGGTCGCCGGGGCCGGGACGCGGACGGCGAGGCGGAAGCCCCCGCGCACCCGGCCCGCCGTCATCGTGCCGCCCACCGCCGCGACCCGCTCCGCCAGCCCCGCCAACCCGTTCCCCGCCCCTTCGACTGCCGCCCCGAGCAGCCCGTTCCCCTCGCCCTCGGCCGCGGGCCCCGCAGGGCCGCGGCCGTCGTCCGTGATCTCCAGTGTGGCCTCCGCCCCGTCGTACGTCACCGTGATGTCGCAGCGCCGGGCCCTCGAGTGGCGCAGCACGTTCGTGCCCCCTTCGCGGACCGCCCACGCGAGCAGCCCGTCGAGCGCGGGCGGCAGCGGCGTCCCCGACAGCCGGACCAGCGTGTCCGTGCCCGCCGACTCCAGCGCGGCCCGGGCGCCGTCGACCGCCTCGGCCAGCCCCCGCTGCCGGTAGCCGGTGACGGCCTCGCGCACCTCGACGAGCGCCTGGCGGGCCACCTCCTCGATGTCGCGGATCTCCCGCAGCGCCGCCGGCGACGCCTCCGCCAGCCGCCCGGCCAGCTCGGCCTTCATGGCGATGAGCGAGAGGCTGTGGCCGAGCAGGTCGTGCAGGTCGCGGGCGATGCGCAGGCGTTCCTCGCCGGCCGCGAGCCTGGCCACCTCGCCCTGGGCCTCCCTCAGCCGGGAGACCAGCAGCCGGGTGTTGCGCACGTTGGAGAACAGCACCGCCAGCGTCGCGACCTGGAAGACGAGCATGACCAGGGTGCCCCGGTCGGTGCCCGTGACCAGGCCCAGCCCGGCGACCGTGACACCCATGGCGACGACCCCGGCCACGGCCTGCCGCCTCCGCAGCGCCATGGCGTAGGCCACGCTCATGTAGACGGGCAGCCCGAGCCACCCGCCGCCGAAGATCGGCGGGAGGGCGACGGCGAGCAGCGTGGTGAAGCCGAGCAGCGGGTACGTCCAGCGGCCCGGACGGCCGAACGTCCGCTGGCTGATCACGACCCCGGCGTACCCGGCGACGAACGCGACCAGGGCGACGCCGGCCCACACCGCCCGGACCCCGCTGATCTCCCCGGTCAGCACCCCCAGGGCGGGGGTCACGAGGTAGACCAGCCCGACGGAGATCGCCAGCAGCCGCCTGACGGGCGAGGGGCCGTCAGGCGGCCCGGGGAGGCTCATGGGCGTACGGTAGCCCGCCGGTAGGCGAGGACGGCGAGCCCCCCGAGGGCCGCCGCCCAGCCGGCGACCGTGAGCGCGTCCGCCAGTGGCACCCCGTGGCCGGCGATGACGCTCCAGCCCATGTCGGCGTAGCGGTAGGCGGGGCTCGCCTCGGCGATGGAGCGCATCGTCCCGCTCATGCTGCCGACCGGGAACCAGAGCCCGCCCACGATCACCAGCCCCAGCATGGTGACGAGGGTGACGGGCTGGACGGCGTCGGGCCGCAGCAGCGAGCCCGCGACCAGTCCCAGCGCGGCGAACGGCACGGCCCCCGCCCACAGCGCCCCCACCAGCGCCGCCCACTGCCCCACGGACAGTGACACCCCCTGCGTGAGCGCGCCGGCCAGGCACACGAGCAGCATCGAGGGCAGGACCAGCGTCAGCGCGCCTGCCAGCTTGCCCACGATGATCGTCCAGCCGGGCAGTGGCGTGACCTGGAGCTGCGGCAGCCAGCCCGAGGCGCGCTCCTGCGCCCACGGGCCGGCGGTGTTGACCAGCACCCCGGAGATCGCGCCGTAGGCGGCCATGGAGACCATGACGTACGCGCTCACGGTGACGCCGTCGTCGGTGGTCTCCTTGCCGAAGACGTTGGCGTTCAGCAGGTAGATGACGAGGGGGAAGCCGATCCCGAGGATCACGAACTTCCGGTTGCGGACGCTGCGGAGGATCTCCAGCCGCACGTACGAGGCGAGCATCAGGACTCCCGGGTGAGGGCGAGGAAGGCGTCTTCGAGGTGGCCGCCGGAGACCTCCAGGTCGTGGACCTCCAGCGTGGTGCCGCGATAGAGCGCGGCGGTGGTGAGGGCGGCGTCGGCGGTGCGCAGCCGGGCCACTCCGTCGCGGATCTCCACCGAGGTGACGCCCGGAAGGGCGTCCAGGCCGGCGGCCGGCTGGTCGCCGAGGCGGAAGGTGACGAGCCGCCCGCCCGCCGTGGCCTTGATCTGGGCGGGGGTGCCGTCGGCGGCCAGCCGGCCCCTGGCGATGACGAGCACCCGGTCGGCGTGCTGGTCGGCCTCCTCCAGGTAGTGGGTGGCGAACAGCACGGTACGGCCGCCGGCCGCGTACGCGCGCATGCCGTCCCAGAAGCGCTGCCGCGACTCGACGTCCATCGCGGCGGTCGGCTCGTCGAGCACGAGCAGGTCGGGGGCGCCCGCGACGGCCAGCGCGAACCTGACCCGCTGGGCCTGGCCGCCCGACAGCCCCTTGGTACGGCGTTTGACCAGGGAGCCGAGGTCGGCCAGGTCGAGGATCTCGCCCAGGGGAAGCGGCCGGGGGTAGAGGCCGCGCACGAAGCCGACGAGCTCGCCGATGGTCAGCTCCGGCATCAGCTCCCCCTGCTGGAGCATGGCGCCGACCCGGCCTCGGGCGACGGCCTCCCCGGGGGTGCCGCCGAGGACCCGGACGGTGCCGGCGGTGGGCCGGGCCAGGCCGAGCAGCAGCGACACGGTGGTGGACTTGCCGGCCCCGTTGGGGCCGAGCAGGGCGATGGCGCCTCCCGCCGCGGCGGTGACGCTCAGGCCGTCGACCGCCCGCACGTCGCCGTACTGCTTGGCGACGCCGGTCAGGGCGAAGGCGGGGGTGGATGGGATGGTCTCCATGCCGTCCACGCTAGGAGCGGACCGGGCGCGTCCCTGGTGCCGTGCGTCCCGCGTTCACGCTGACATTTGTCATGCCCGGAGGGCGGGTCAGGGGCCGTAGAGGCGTTCGAGGACGACGGCCACGCCGTGGTCGTCGTTCGACAGCGTCCGCCGCTGCACGGCCGCGAGCACCAGGTGGTGGGCGTTGGCCATGGCGTACCCGGCGCCCGCGAAGGCGAGGACGGCGAGGTCGTTGGGCATGTCGCCGAACGCCGCCACCTCGGCCGCGTCCACGCCCCGCGCCGCGCACAACTCGGCCAGCGTGCCGGCCTTCGTCACGCCCGGCGCGCTGATCTCCAGCAGCCCGCCCACCCCGGAGTGCGTCACCTCGGCCCGCCCCGCCACGGCCGCGGCCGCCGCGGTGGCCATGTCGTCCACCGGGTGTCTCTCGGAGAAGGCCAGCAGCTTGACGACCGGCTCGCCCGCGTCGCGCACCGACGGCACCTCGCGCCGGTACCTCTCGTCGTGCACGTGCCGGACGCCGTAGCCGGGCTCGGCCAGCACGCCGGTGCCGGTCTCGACGGCGAACGCGACCCCGGGCAGCGCCTCGGCCAGGACATCGATCACGTGGGCCGCGGCCTCGGGGTCGAGGTCGTGCCGGGTGACGATCTCGCGTGCGGCCAGGTCGTACACGATGGCGCCGTTGCTGCACACGGCGGTGCCGCTGACGCCGGCCGCCTCGGCGATCGGCTCGACCCCGCGGGGCGCGCGGGCGGTCACGAACACGATCTCGGCGCCGGCCGCGCGCGCCAGGCGCAGCGCGCGGCGGGTGCGCGGGGAGACGGAGCCGGTGGAGTCGAGCAGGGTGCCGTCGAGGTCGGTGGCCACGACCCGCGGCCGGGACGAGTCGCTCGCGCCTGCCGGACCGCTCAGGCCTGCCGGGCCGCTTGGGTGCGCCGGATCGCTCGGGTGTGCGGCCGGACCGCCCGGCCGGGACGGGGCGCTCGCACGGGACGGGTCGCTCGCGGGGGGAACGTCACTCGCAGGGGTCACGCGTCGATTATCCCGGCCCGCCCCCGGCGGATCCGGTTGATGGCGATAAGGTGCGCGCGTGATCGACACCGTCCGTCAGGACAACCCCGCCGGGTCCGCGCTGAGGTTCGCCACCGAGCTGGTCGCCTGGGTCGCCACCCCGTGGGCCCTGGCCCCGCACTCCGTCGCGCTGGCCGTCGTGTCCGTGGTCGTGCTGATCGGGCTGCCGACGGTGTTCTCCACGCCCGGGGACAAGCGGAACGTGATCGTGCCCGTGCCGGGGTTCGTGACGATCCTGCTCGTGCTGCTCCAGCTCGTGGCCGCGGTGGCCGCGTCGTGGGCGGCCTGGTCCTCGACGGTGGCGGTGGTCGTGTCGGCGCTGGCCGTGGCGACCGTCGTGTTCGAGGTGCCGCGCTGGCGGTGGCTGCTGTCGCGGGGCGCCCGTCCCTAGAGGCGCGCCTCAGCCGGCCCCACGCACTAGAGCCGCATCTCGGACGGCAGCCGCGTCGCCGCGTCCAGCAGCTCGACACCCAGCAGCTCACCCGAGGCTCCGTAGTCCAGGACGGTCCCGCCCACCACCTCCTGGCGCACGGCCTCCCCGGGCGCGATCTCGTGCTTCATCGCGATGTAGGCGACGTCGTGGTCCTTGTCCCAGGTGAGATAGACGGTCCGGGGCCGCCGGTCGTCCGGCTCCTCGTCCCAGCTGAGCAGCCCTTCCTTGGCCTCGTGCGAGCCGGCCAGCGCGGCGCGGACCATCGCGAGCGCCAGGTCCACCGCCTCCAGCGCGTCGACGCCGGTGACCTTGCGTTCGTGCTCCCATCCGGCCAGCCCGTCGATCCGGTACGGGCACGACCAGTCGCCCGTGGGCTCCTCCACGGGCACGCCGACGGTGACGGTGACCTCGCGCGGCGGCTCGGTGCCGAGCGTCAGCGTACGGCGGGCGATCTCGTACATGCAGGTGATCTACCCCGCCGCGACCGGCGGGTACCCGCCCACGAGCGCTACGGCTTCACCGCGTTCAAGCTCAGCCCGTACCGGCGGGACCTCCACCGCTCGCGCTTCGGGCTGGTGGCGGACGAGCTGGGCGCCTGCTTCGGCCAGGTGCGCGAGGGGCATCCGGCGGAGTGGGAGTTCGCCTTCGACGCGCACGCCTGCCTCTGGCAGCCGCGCCAGGCCGTCGAGCTCGGCGCCGCCCTGGCCCCGCACGAGTTCCTGGCGCTGCTGACGGCGCAGGGGGCCGACATCGTGCAGCCCGACATCTGCGTGGTCGGCGGGCTGACGCAGATGGTGCGGATCGCCGCCGTCGCCGACGCCCACTACGTCCCGGTGGCGCCGCACAACCCGCTCGGCCCGCTCGCCACCGCGGCGGACGCGCACTTCGCGGCGGCGACGACCAACTTCGGCATCCTCGAGTACAAGCCCGCGGAGGTGTCCTGGTGCCCCGACCCGTACCTGCCGGTCGACGGGCACCTGGAGCTGCGCCCGGACCGGCCCGGCTGGGGTGTCGAGATCGACGAGACGGCCCTGGAGGAGGGCGACTGGGTGCACTGGGAGCGCAAGGTGCCGACCCGCCCGGACGGGTCCACGGCCTGGATGTGACCTCATCCGTGTCGTCCCATACCGCCCTCGTCGCAAGGCTTTCCGGGCCGCTCCGGCCCGGATTACTCTGCGAACGTTCGCGAGGGTGGGGGCGGGACGATGGTGGAGCCGTTCGGGGCCAGGCTGCGGGCCAGGCTCGACAAGTACGGGCCGCTGTGCGTGGGCATCGACCCGAGCCCGGCGCTGCTGCACGCGTGGGGCCTGGACGACTCGCCGGCGGGGCTGGAGCGCTTCAGCCGCACGGTGGCCGAGGCCGTGGGCGACGTGGCGGCCGTGGTCAAGCCGCAGCCGGCGTTCTTCGAGCGGTGGGGCAGCCGGGGGATCGCCGTGCTGGAGTCGGTGCTCGCCGACCTGCGTCAGGCCGGGCCGCTGGTCCTGCTCGACGCGAGGCGCGGCGACACCGGGGCCACGATGGCCGCCTACGCCGAGGCGTACCTCGACCACGGCAGCCCGCTGGCGGCCGACGCGGTGACGCTCAGCCCGTACTTCGGGTTCGGCGCGCTGGAGGGGGCGATCACCTCGGCCGTCGCCAACGACGCCGGGGTGTTCGTGCTCGCGCGCGCCGGCGGGCCTGCGGGTTTTCGGGAACCGCTCGCGGCGCAGGTCCTCGCGGGCGTCGAGGCGGCCAACACGGGCCGGACACCGCTCGGCCCGGTCGGCGTGGTGGTCGACGCCGGCGCCGGCGGCTCAGTGGCCGGCTGCGTGGAGGGCAGCGGCGCCGCGGCCCGCAGCGGGCCGGGCTCCGGCTCGCCGGACCGGCCCGGCTCCGATCCGCTGGGCCGGCTCAACGGTCCCGTCCTGGTGCCGGGCGTCGGCCCGCGTGGCGCCTCGCCCGCCGACCTCGCCCGGCTGTTCCCCTCGGTACGGCACGCGGTGGTGCCGGCGGTCTCCGGCGCCGTCCTGGCGGATCCAGTACGGGTGCGGGAGCGGACGCTGCGCTACCGCGACGAGTGCGCCCGCCACCTGTCCGCTACGTGACATCCCCGCCCGGTGCGTCCGCCGGCTGGTCAGCCGGTCGGGCCGGCGTCCGGGCGGACCTCCGGCTCCTCGCCGGTCTCGCCCTCACGGCGCCGCTCTCCCCCGGCCGGGGCCTCCCCGCCGCCTTCCCCACCGGCGGCCTCTCCGGCGTCCCCGTCCTGGTTCTCGTCCTGGTTCTCGTCCTGGTTCTCGTCCCCCGAACCGGACCCGGCCTGGGCCTCCGGCGGGTCGGCGGAGATGGGGCGGCCGGAGCGGGGCGTTCCGGCGCCCGACCGCTCGGCGACGACGTCGCTCTCCGCGTTGAGTCCGGTCACGGTGTCGGGCAGATCGTCAGGACGTTCGTCATGCGTGTCGCTCATGGCCGGTCCCCTGCCCCGCCCGGCGCCGCTGATGTGACCCGGGGCGGGATGAATCCGATCACGCCTGCCACCCGGCCGTCATCTCCGAGACCGTGACGAACGAGTAGCCGTCGGCGCGCAGCGCCGCCACCACGCCCCTGATGGCCGCCCGCGTGTTCGCCCCGCTCCCGTACCAGGGATGCAGCAGGACGATCGACCCGGGCCGGACCTCGGCCCGCACCTCGGCCACGATCTCCTGGGCCGACGGCGTCCTGCCGGAGTCGGGCTCGACGTCCCACATGACGGTGATCTGGTCGTGCTCGGCCAGGTGCATCGGCAGCGTCAGGAGCTTCTTGCCGGTCGGCGGCCGGAACGTGATGGTGCCCTGCTGCCCGGCGGCGCGGATGAGCGTGTTCGTCCGTTCCACCTCGTCCTCCACGGTGTCCGGCGAGACGAACACCATCCGCCGGTGCGTGTAGGTGTGGTTGCCCAGTTCGTGCCCCGCCGCGACGAGCGCCGCCGTCTCCTTCGGGAACCTCTCCATCTGCGAGCCGATGACGTAGAAGGTGGCCTTGGCGTCCTCGGCGGCGAGGGCGGCCAGCACCTCGGCCGCGTGCTCGTCCGGCCCGTCGTCGAAGGTGAGCGCGACCACCTTCTCCGGCGTGTCGAACCGCGACACCAGCGTGCCGGCCACCTGGTACGTCCGCGAGTTGACCAGCCGGTACAGGCCGGTGGCCGCCAGCGCGAGCACGGCGGCCACCGCCAGCGTCACGAGCAGCCGGCGGCGCCAACGGCCCTTCCCCATGATCATCATCATGGGCGAGCAGTCTAGAGCGCCGCGTCGATCTCCGCGCGGCTCGGCATGGACGTGCTCGCGCCCTCCCGCTGCACCGACAGCGCCGCCGCCGCCGACGCGAACCGCAGCGCCTCCTCCGCCGGCCGGCCCTCCGCCCTGGCCACGGCGAGCGCGCCGACGAACGTGTCACCCGCCGCCGTGGTGTCCACCGCCTCCACCCGTACGGCCGGCACGCGCAGCCGCTGGCCCGACCGCGAGCCGTACAGAGCGCCCTCGGAGCCGAGCGTGATCACGACTTCGGGCACCCGTTCGAGCAGGCGGGACAGCGCCTCGCCCGGGTCGGCGGCGCCGGTGATGGCGGCGGCCTCGTGCTCGTTCGGCACGATGAGCGCGACGGCCTCCAGCAGCTCGTCCGGCAGCGGCCGCGCGGGCGCCGGGGTGAGGACGGCCGGTACCCCAGCCTCGTGCGCGGCCCGGGCCGCGCCGATGACGGCCTCCATGGGCAGTTCGAGCTGGAGCAGCACCGACGCGGAGGCCGCGATGACCGCGCGCTCCTCCTCGGAGGGGGCGGTGACGTGCCCGTTCGCGCCGGGCACCACGATGATCGAGTTGCCGCCGTCGTCGTCCACGACGATGTGCGCGATGCCGCTGGGGCCCGGCACCTGGCGCAGGCGCTCGACGTTCACGCCGGCGACCGCGAGCGTGTCGCGCATCTCCACGCCGAAGGCGTCGTCGCCGACCGCGCCGAGGAAGGAGACCTCCGTGCCGGCGCGGGCGGCGGCGATCGCCTGGTTCGCGCCCTTGCCGCCGGGCACGGTCCGGAACATCCGGCCGGTGACCGTCTCACCGCGCTTCGGAGCCTGGTCCACGTACGCGACCAGGTCCATGTTCGCGCTGCCGAACACCGAGATCATGCCCACATCAACTCCCCCGTGCGCCGGGCCAGCTCGTCCAGCCCGATACCGTCGAACCCGGTCACGCTGCTGGCCAGGCTGTTCCTCATCCTCCACCGGGCGGGCACGCCGCCGTTCAGCGCCCCCGCCACCGAGCCGGCGGTCGCGCCCGCCGAGTCGGTGTCCCAGCCGCCGGCCACGGCCCCGGCGATGGAGGCGGTGAAGTCGCCCCGGGCGTGGACCAGGGCCGCCGCGACCAGGGCCGCGTTGTTGATCGTGTGGACCCAGTGCAGGCCCGCGTGCCGCTCGTGGAGGCGGTCGAGGACGCGTTCGAAGTCGGGTTCCGACGCGGCGTCCTCGGCGGCCCGCCGTACCGCGTCGTGCAGCCGCGAGGCGGGCGGGACGACCGACAGGCCGGCGGCCACCACCTCCTCCGCGGAGGTCGCCACGAGCGACTGCGCGCACAGGGCGGCGGCGAACATCGCGCCGTAGACGCCGTTGGCGGTGTGCGTCAGCCGGGCGTCGCGCCAGGCGTACTCGGCGGCCGTGGCCGGGTCGCCCGGGTTGACCCACCCGTACACGTCGGCCCGGATGAGCGCGCCGATCCACTCCCGGAACGGGTTGCGGTGGGTGGCCGTCCCGGGCGGCTCGAAGCCGGACAGCAGGTTGCGGTACGCGACCCGCTCGGCGGTGAACGTGCGGCCGGCCGGCAGCTCGTCCAGCCACAGCCTGGCCACGTCGTCGGTGGTGAAACCGCGGCCGTGGCGCTCCAGGACGGTCAGGGCCAGCAGCGGGTAGTTGAGGTCGTCGTCCTCGGGGACGCCGTCGATGTTCTCGGCCAGCGAGTTGACGGCGCTGCGCCGGTTCCAGGGCCAGCGGGCGGCCACCTCGGCGGGCAGGCCCCGTCCGGTGAACCAGCCGCGGACGGGCCAGTTGCCGGTGGCCCGGGCGATCTCCCTGACGCCCTCGCGGGGGATCTTCTCCACGGGCTTGCCGAGCACGCACCCGGCCGCCCGCCCCTCCCAGGCGCCCAGCAGCCGCGCCGGGTCCACCCGGCTCCTCTCCCGAGGCGCGGGCCAGGCGGGGGTCGCGGCGATGATCGCGTCCAGGTCGGTGGGCTCGTCCAGCGGCGACGGGATCGCCGCCAGCTCGTCCAGCAGCCGCTCGGCCAGCGGCCGCAGCCGCAGCGCGCCCGGCTCGGACGCGCCCGCGCGCGGC